>JBILYJ010000076.1:0-15335 GCA_044377795.1 Reyranella sp.
AGCCCTCGCGCGTCTGCGCATCGATGAAGATCTTGCTCTGGCTGGCGGCATCGGCGGTCGAGGAGCCCGAGATGCCGGCGAAGAACACCGAGAGCACCACGTTGATCTGGGCCAGCGAACCCGGGAAGCTGCCGACGATGGCGCGCGACAGCGCCACCAGCCGGTCGGTGATGCCGCCGACGCTCATCAGGTTGGCCGTCAGCAGGAAGAACGGCACGGCGAGCAGGATGAAGGAGTTGTAGGCGTTGAAGGTTTCCTGCGCGAGCATCATCGTCCCGAGCCGCGGCTCCAGATAGAAGAGCGGCAGGCAGGCGAGGCCGAGCGCGAAGGCCACCGGCACGCGCAGCACCAGCAGCACGAAGAAGCAGCCGAACAGGATCGAGGCCGCCTCGCCGGCGGAGAACAGCGCGCCGGTCATGTGGTGCTCCAGCCGAACAGGATGCGGGCTTCGTCGTAGAACTGCTCGCCCAGGAACACGATCCAGGTGACGGCGGCGGCGGGCCAGGCGATGTGGATCATCCACAGCGGCAGGTCGGCCAGCTCGGAGGTGCGGTGCCAGGCGAAGCTGGTGAATTCGATGCCGCCGACCACGAAGACCAGCGCAAAGGCGAGAATGCCCAGCCGCGACACGATCCGCACGGCGGCCTCGCCGCGGCGGGGCAGCGCGGGCCACACGTCGACCTCGAAGTGCGAGGCTTCCCGCACGCCGATCATGGCGCCGATCATGATCATCCAGATGAAGAGGAAGCGCGCCATCTCCTCGGTCCAGATGTAGGACGGGATCAGCGCGGTGTAGCGCGAGATCATCTGCAGGGTGACCGGGATGATGATGATGGCGACGGAGAAGGCCAGCAGGCCGGTCAGGAATCTGGCATAGGCGGCCGTGAACCGGCGCCAGAGGCCGGGCGGCGAGGCAGGAGAATTCATTCGGAAACCGTCCGGAAAGACGCACCCGGCTGCGGACCGGTAGAAGGCGCAGCGAAGCCCGCGGCTCCGCTGCGCGTACGGATCAATTGGTGGCGACGATCTGCGTGAAGATGCCGTCGGCGCCGATTTCCTTGGCGTAGGCAGCCATCACCGGATCGACGAGCTTCTTCATCTCGGCGCGGTCCTTGAACGGGATGCGCTTCAGCTTGCCGGCCTTCTCCAGCGCGACGAGCTTCTGCTCGTCTTCGCCGCTCTCGACCTGGCGGCCGTAGGCGCCGGCTTCCTTGCCCGCCTTGACGACCGCATCCTGCAGGTCCTTCGGGAGGGACTTGAAGGTCTTGGACGAGAAGCACACGGGACGGATGGTGATGGCGTGCTCGGTCATCGCGAGATTGGGCGCCACCTCGTAGAACTTCATCGACTCGACGCCGGCCGCCTCGTTCTCGCCGGCCGAGATGACGTTGTTCTGGATGGCGTTGTAGACCTCGTTGTAGGCGATGACGGTCGGGGACATGCCGGCCGCCGCGAAGGTCCTGGACCAGATCGGCGCGCCCTGGACGCGGACCTTGAGACCCTTGATCTCGGCCAGGTTGCTCACCGGCTTGTTGACGAAGATGTTGCGCACGCCGCCGCCGGCATAGCCGATCAGCATGACCTGGGCCTTTTGCTCGACCTCGTCGGCCACCGGCTTCAGCAGGTCGAGGTCGAGCACCTTGTTCCATTGCGCGAGGTCGCGAAACAGGAACGGCGCGTCGATGAACGGGGCTGCCTTGGAGAAGGTCGACATGTGGGCCGGCGAGACGATGGCATAGTCCACCGCCTTGCCCTGCGCCATGTACTCGAAATACTGCTTCTCGAGGCCCAGCGACGAATTGCGGTGGAGCACGAAGTTGATCGGCTTGCCGTAATACTTCTTCACCAGCTCCTCGAACTTCAGGAGCGTCTTGTTGAACGCGTGGTCGTCGTTGAACTGGACCGCGCCGTTCAGCGTCAGCGGCGCCTGTGCGCTGGCGATGAACGGTGCCGCGAGAGTCGAGGCGGCGATACCGCCCATCAGCAGTCTGCGCTTCATGTCGTTTCCTCCAAAGGCCCTGTTTTGGTTCTGAGACCGGGACCCTGTGCGGACTATGCATGGGTTTGGGATCGGGCGCGACCGAGTTGTCAGACAACATGCCGTCTTTTTCGGGAGGCTGGTCCGGACCTTGCGTCGGGTTGTGCTGGTACGCGTTATTCGATATCATGATAAAACATAAATATTATGTATTATGTCCCTCGGTAGCCTTTCCTCAACCCTTCTGGCGAGAATCGACGGCCCCTTCGTGCCGAAGCTCGTCTCGGTGCTGCGCGAGGGCTACGGGCTGTCGGCGCTGCGGGCCGATGCCGTCGCCGGGCTCACGGTGGCGATCGTGGCGCTGCCGCTCTCGATGGCCATCGCCATCGCCTCGGGCACCACGCCGGAGCGCGGACTGTTCACGGCCATCGTCGGCGGCTTCCTGATCTCGGCGCTGGGTGGCAGCCGGTTCCAGGTCGGCGGCCCCGCCGGCGCCTTCATCGTGCTGGTCGCCGCGACGGTCGCGCGGCACGGGATCGAAGGGATGGTGCTCGCCACCATGATGGCCGGCGTGTTCCTGGTGGCGGCCGGCGCGCTCCGGCTCGGCACCTTCGTGAAGTTCATCCCCTATCCGGTCACCGTGGGGTTCACGACCGGCATCGCCGTCATCATCTTCGCCAGCCAGATCAAGGACCTGTTCGGCCTCACCCTGCAGGGCAAGGAGCCGGGAGAGTTCGCCGCCAAGCTCGAAGTGCTGGCGGGCGCGGCCGGCACGGTGAACGCTGCGGCTGTCACCCTGGCCGTCCTGACCATCGGCGTGATTCTCGGCCTCCGGAAACTGCGACCGCACTGGCCGGGCATGCTGGTGGCCGTGGTGGCCGGCTCGGTCGCGACCTTTGCGCTGGGCCTGCCGATCGAGACGATCGGCAGCCGTTTCGGCGGCATCCCCTCCATGCTGCCGGCGCCCAGCCTGCCCGACATGTCGCTGACGAAGATGCTGGCCGTGCTGCCGGATGCGCTCTCCTTCGCGCTGCTGGGCGCCATCGAATCGCTGCTGTCGGCGGTGGTGGCCGACGGCATGACGGGGCGCCGCCACCGCTCGAACTGCGAGCTGGTGGCCCAGGGCGTGGCGAACATCGCGTCGGCGCTGTTCGGCGGCATCTGTGCCACCGGGACCATCGCCCGCACCGCCACCAACGTCCGCGCCGGCGCGCGCGGACCGGTCGCCGGCATGCTCCACTCGGTTTTCCTGCTGGGCTTCATGCTGCTGGCCGCGCCGCTCGCCGCCTACATCCCGCTGGCCGCCCTGGCCGGCGTCCTGGCGGTGGTCGCCTGGAACATGGCCGAGAAGCATGAGTTCATGACTTTGCTGCGCTCCTCGCGGGGCGATGCGGTCGTGCTGCTCTCGACCTTCCTGCTCACCGTGTTCCGCGACCTGATGGAAGGCATCGTGGTCGGCACGGCGCTCGGCGTCATCCTGCTCATCCAGCGCCTGACCGCCACGGCGGGTATTGTCGCGCAGCCGGCCCGCGCGCCGTTTGCCGCCGACCTCGTCACCGATCCGCGGGTGATCGTCTACCGCCTGTCCGGCGCCTTCTTCTTCGGCACGGCCTCGACCGTGGGCGCCGTGCTCGACAACATCGCCGACCAGCACAAGGCCTTCGTCATCGACTTCAGCGCCGTGCCCTTCGTCGATTCGACGGCGGCCAACGTCATTGCCGGCGCCGGCCGCAAGGCGGCGCGGCACGGCGTCCGGGTCTACGTCACGGGTGCCACGCCGTCGGTCCGTCACGCGCTGCTGCGGGCCGGCGCCGGACGCCCGCAGGTCCGCTACCTGCCCTCCATCGACGATGCCGTTCGCGAGGCGCACCTGTTGTAGGATGGGCCCATGGCCCCCTCCGTCTCGGATTCCACCGTCTCGATCTCCACCGCCGCGCTCAGCGCTGAGATTTCCGCCACCGGCGCCGAACTGGTGCGCCTGCAGGATCGCGCCGGCGCCGATCTTTTATGGGACGGCAATCCCGCCGTCTGGAACGGCCGCTCGCCGCTCCTGTTTCCCATCGTCGGTGAAGTGAAGGGCAACCGGCTCAACGTGGCCGGCAAGGCCTACGACATCGGCCGCCATGGCTTCGCCCGCACCTCGACCTTCGCGCTGGTCGGGTCCGATGCCGCGTCCTGCACCTGGCGTCTCGAGTCGAGCGAAGCAACGCGGCGCCAGTATCCCTTCGAGTTTCGCCTCGACGTCACCTACCGGATCGAAGGCGCGACCCTGCATATGGAAGCCCGGGTCACGAACACCGGGGCTGCGGTCATGCCGGCCTCGTTCGGCTTCCACCCGGCGCTGCGCTGGCCGCTGCCCTATGGCAAGCCGCGGGCGGCGCACGAGATCGTCTTCGAGCGCGCCGAGCCGGCGCCGATCCGCCGCCCGATCGACGGCCTGCTGAGCGCGGCACAGTTCGCGACGCCGGTGCGCGACCGGCATCTGCTCTTGCACGACGATCTGTTCGAAGACGGCGCGCTGGTCTTCGACACGCTGGCGAGCCGCAGCGTCCTCTATGGTGAAGCGATCCGCGTCGACTTCCCGCGCATGCCCCATCTCGGAATTTGGACCAAGCCCGGCGCCGGCTATGTCTGCATCGAACCGTGGCAGGGCCATGCGAGCCCCGAAGGCTTCGACGGCGAGCTGGCCGACAAGCCCGGCGTGATTGCGATCACGCCGGGCGCGACGGAGAGCTTCGGGATGTCGATCGGCGTGTCCGTCTGACGGAGTCCGACACTCGGGCGCGAAGGAACTGCTTCTCGAGCCCGGCCAGCAAGTGTCGCCATGCGGCCACTTCACGGGCGAGCCGGAACAGCGGCGCGCGTTTCGCGAGTGCCCTGGCCAACACTGCGACGAAGCGTGGCTCGCTCTCCAGCTTCTGAAGCAGACGCGTGAGTGTCTTGGTGTCTCCGACTGGGAAATAGCCCGGATAGTCGGCGCCGAGGAGGCCGACATTGCCGTCCACGCGCGAGGCCAGCACCGGCACTCCGGCAACGGCGGCTTCCGAAATCACATTAGCGCCGCCCTCGCTCAGTGACGAAATGACCATGGCGTGGCTGCGCCTCAGCAGCCGGCGGGCAGCGGCGCCCGGCACCTCACCGCGCCAGACGTAGCGTGGATTGGCTTTCATTTCGGCCTCCGCACGCGCGGCCCATTCCGGCGTGTAGGCGCGGCCGACCTGTACGATGCGGATGCGGCTCTCCGCTGGCAGCAAGCGCGCCGCCTCGGCCGCGCGCAGCGGATCCTTTACGTCGCGCAGATGGCCGATCACCGAGACGATGACGGCGCGCGTGCTCGGCCGGCGCGGATGCGGCAGCCGGGTCGCCGACTGATGGATGACGCAAAGGCGCGTATGGAGACTCTTGGGGACGACGCGCCCCGCAAGATCGTTCAGCGCCACCAGCCGGTCGGCCAGATCCATCGAGCGCCGCGTCGGAATTGGATCGCTGTCGATATGCTCGTAGATGTCGGTGCCGCTCAGTTGCAGAATCACCGGGCGGGCGGGGAATCTCGTCTTGAACGCCTCGACGGCGGCGGCACTCCGCCACGCATGCACGGCCACCATCAGATCGGCAGGCCGGTCGTCATAGTCCGCCGCGATGCGCACGTGATGGCCGAGCCGGCGCAGGATGCGCGCCCAGCGCGAGGCGGCCACGCGGTTGCCGGTGCGTGAAGTGGGACCCGCCGGTGTGATAAGGACGATCCTCATGGACCGTAAACCTCAGGACCGTGCCCAGGAGCGGCGCCCGACCAGCGGAGCATCCGCGGCCGAACTGGTGACGCAACTGCGCGAAGTCCGTCATCGCACCCGGCGCTTGACGGAAGAGCTGTCATCGGCGGAATTGATGGGGCCGCAGATTGCCGTCGTCAATCCCGTGCTCTGGGAGATCGGCCACGTCGGCTGGTTCCATGAATACTGGACGCTGCGCCATGCCCATGGCTGCGCACCGCTTATCGACCGCGGCGACCGGCTTTGGGACTCGAGCAACGTGCCGCATGCCACGCGCTGGCAGCTCGACCTGCCGGACCGCGCCGGCACTTTCTGCTACCTGGCCGGTGTGCTGGCGCGCCAGGAGGACCTGCTCGGCGGCGCAATCGATGAGGACGCGCCCTATTTCTACGAACTCGCCATTCGGCACGAGGACATGCATGTCGAGGCGCTGACCTATTCGCGCCAGACCTTGTCCTACGCGCCACCCAGCGGCCTCGGCGCGGCCAGCCGGCCAGACGCGGGACCCCTGCCGGGCGACGTCGCCGTGCCGGGTGGCATGTGGCGGCTGGGATCGAGTGTCGGCGACGGCTTCGTCTTCGACAACGAGAAATGGGCACACGAGACGCCCGTCGCGCCCTTCCAAATAGCCCGTGCGCCGGTAACCAATGCCGAGTTTGCGGCCTTCGTCGAGGCCGGCGGCTACGGCGTGCGGGAGTTCTGGAGCGAAGCTGGCTGGACGTGGCGCCAGAGCTCCAGCGCCGAGCATCCGGTCTATTGGTTGCCCAAGCGCGACGGCGTCTGGAGCGTCAGGCGCTATCGCGCGGTCGAGGCCCTGGAGCTGCAGGCGCCGGTCGTCTTCGTCAATTGGTTCGAGGCCGAGGCGTGGTGCCGATGGGCCGGTCGGCGGCTGCCGAGCGAAGCCGAATGGGAAGCCGCCGCCATCGGCGAGCCGACGCCGGACGGCGTTCGACTGGCCAATGGCCGCCGCCGCTGGCCCTGGGGTGAAGCGCCGCCCACGCCTGCTCACGCCAACCTCGACTATGCCTTCGACGGCCCGATCGACGTCGCGGCCTGCGCCGGGGGCGACAGCGCCTTCGGTTGCCGGCAGATGATCGGCAATGTCTGGGAATGGACCGCGTCGGATTTCCTGCCCTTCACCGGTTTCGCCGCCGATCCCTATAAGGACTATTCGCAACCCTGGTTCGGCACGCGCAAGGTCCTGCGCGGCGGCTGTTGGGCGACCAGCGCGCGCGTTGCCCGCCCCGCCTACCGCAACTTTTTCACGCCGGACCGCAGCGACGTCGTGGCCGGCTTCCGCTCATGCGCACTGTAGAGTCCTTCGGCCTTATTGTCTGGCTGGGAGCGCGCCACTTCAGCGGAGGTCATTCCGCTTCAACGTACTATCCAAGAGGCCCGGCGTGATTGCGATCACGCCGGGGGCCACGGAGAGCTTCGCGATGTCGATCGCCGTCGTGCGCTGACTCACTGCAGGGCGGCGGCCAGCGCCCCGGCGCTGCGCCACACCTGCTTCTGGCAGATGAACAGCACGCAGCCTTCGATCGTCAGCGTGTCGGCGGTCGGCCGACGCAGGGTCGCGCGGTAGGTCTGGCCGTCCTCGGGATTGTAGATCCGGCCCTCCCAGCCGCCATTCGCGGTGCGCGCGAGGCCGGACAGGATCGACAGGCCGACGAGCGGTCGCGTGCGCTGGGACGCGTCGGCATTCTGGGTGTCGAGGCGTTGCCGGCCCTTGTCGTCGACGCCGTCCCACAACCAGCGGACGGTGCCGCACAGGCCCGGCGCGCCGCTGCAGGGCACGATCTCGACGACGGCCGCCGCGCCAGGCGTCACCCACCGTCCCGCCGGGCCCTCGTCGGCGCGGACCGGGTCGGCGGAAAGAAGAAGGCCTCCGGCCATCACGCACGCCAGCGCGCGTGCCAGCAGGCGACCCGCCCCGACCGATGCCGTGTTGGCGGCGGCCGGTGAGACGATCGCCTCGAACTTCCGGCGGTAGTCAGGATGCTCGGTGCCCATCAGCTTGTCCCACCAGCGGAAGTAGAGGCCGTAATTGTAGCGGCCGGCTTCGTGATGCAGGTCGTGATGGGTGGTGGTGTTGTTCCAGCCCAGCCACCGGCCGGGGCCGAAGGCGGCGCCATGTACCTCGGCGCCGGCATGACCCATGACGTTGCGCAGGATCTGCACGATGCCGAAGGCCAGCAGGCCGAGCCCGTGCATCGGCACGACGAGCAGGAAGAGCGGGACGAAGGCGCCGTGCACGACAGCCTCGGGGATGGCGAAGGAGTAGGCGGTCCACGGCGTTGGCGTCCGCGACAGATGATGCGTGCGATGGAACAGCGCGAACAGGCGCCTGTGGTGCATGGCGCGGTGGGCCCAGTAGAAATAGGTGTCGTGGGCCACCAGCATCAGGGCGAGCGACAGGACGAGGTAAAGCGGTCCGGCCTGGCGGAAGTTCTTGTAGATCGTGATCCAGCCCTGATGGTCGCCCACCGCCACGAGGGCGCCCAGCACCGAGAAGATGAACGCCGTCCGCATCGATGCGAGGAACTCGCGCCGCCGCTGGCCCCGGGCGGGATCGCGAGGCTGCAGCTTGCGGCGGGCCAGACCGGCTCGCCAGAACAAGGCGAGGATCGTGGCCATCAGCGTGGCGCCCACGAGGTAGCGGGCGGTATCCATGGCCCAGACCGTGGGCCAGGCAGACAGGTAGACGTGCCAGAGTTCGTTCATCGATCGCCCCTCCATCAGGCGTGCCCAATGCCTAGGAGGAGGCGGCGGAAGGATCGCGCCGAAGGTGAAAACCGGCGATCTGCGGCGAAAAACGGCTCGCCGATTCCGGAATCGGCGGGAAATCAGGCGCCGCGGCGGCCTTCGGCGGCCTTTCGGTACTCGGTCGGGGTCATGCCGGTATCTGCCTTGAAGGCGCGGTTGAAGGGACCGAGCGACTGGAAGCCCGAATCGAGGGCGATGGTCAGGATCGGGACGTCGGCCTGGCCGGGATCGGCCAGGGCCTGCTTGGCGTCGGCCAGACGGTGGCGGTTCAGGTACTCGTTGAAGTTCCGGTAGCCCAGCCCGCGGTTGATGGCGCGCCTCAGCCGGTACTCGGGCAGGCCGAGCCGGCCGGCCAGGACGCCGATGGTCAGCCCCTCCTGACGGTAGAGCCTGTCGACCGACATCAGGCGGTCGAGCGTGGCGAGCAGGGCCGGGTCGGCGGGCTCTTCCTCCGCTGCCGCCACCGCGATCGGCGGGTGAGGGGGCAGGCTGGCGGTCGAGACGGCGTCGACGGCCGGTCCGACCGCCACCGGGCCGAGGACGGAGTCGAGGTCGGCCTGCAGGAGCAGCAGGGCGATGATGGCCGCGATCGCGACCAGGGCGCCCGAGTTCAGCAGGTGCAACGCCATCGGGACCTGGTTGGCGCCAAAGACGAGTTCGACCGTGACGGTGACGGCGATGTGGAGGGCCACGGCGATCAGGATGAACAGGCGCAGGTGCCGCCGGCCTTCCACCAGATCGCTGCCCCAGCCCCGCACCGTCTGCGCCAGCGCCAGCAACGCCAGCAGGATCACCGCGCCGCGCACGAGGACGCCCAGCAGCCAGTGCGAGGTGAAGCCCGCCCCCAGCAGATGGGCCAGCGGCCAGACGACGAGGCCCAGCCAGACCAGCGCATGCCAGGGCCTCAGCCGGAAGGAATCGTCGAACATCGCCTGGGCGAAGAGCCAGAAGACGGCGGCGTTGCCGGTGCAGAGCATCAGGACG
Organism: Reyranella sp.; assembly: GCA_044377795.1. GTDB lineage: Bacteria > Pseudomonadota > Alphaproteobacteria > Reyranellales > Reyranellaceae > Reyranella. The sequence continues at coordinate 9,499 of JBILYJ010000076.1, forward strand.
GGCGCGAACCAGACCGGCGGATCATGGGGCCCGGGCGAGGAGCAGACCGCGTAGGCAGCGGCGCCCACGGCGAGCAGGGCGCCGAGCCAGCCGGCGGGCCGGCCCTGGGCGCGTCGCAGCGTTGCGGCCGCGACGATCAGGAGCAGCGCAACGCCCGCGCCGCGCAGGGCGATGTCGAGCGTAACGAGGATGCCGGGGCCGCCCATGGTCGGCGACGTGATTAGCATTTTGCCGCGATCACGCCATCCGCCCCGCGCGGCGGGCCGGCCGGCCCTTCAGCGTTTCGCCGCCAGACTCTTGAACAGCGCGTCGCTGCGGTCATCGGCGGGGAAGAAGCTCTCGACGCGGACTTCCTGCAGGGTGATGTCCTGTGGCGTTCCCAGGGTGGCGATGGTGGTGAACACCGAGAGCGCCTTGCCACCCACCAGATAGTCGACCGTGAGCATCGGTGCCGGCCGCTCCTCGAAGCGCAGCTTTCGGAACGAGGCGGGCACGTCGGGATAGGCCATGATCTCCTCGATGAAGGCGAGCGCCTTGGGCTCGCCACCGGACGCCAGGATCTCGGCATAGGTCGTCGACACGAGATAGCGCGCGACCTCCTCCCAGTTGGAGATCTTCGAGCGCAGCGCCCCGGGGTCGAGGATCCAGCGCAGCAGGTTGGGTCCCTTGCCGGGGGGCGGCGCGGGCGGCATGCCCTCGAACAGGAAGACGGTGAAGGCGTTGGCCGCTTCGTTGGCCTGCAGCAGGTTCCACAGCCGGTCGATCACGACCGCGGGGTAGGGCTCCTGCTGCTTCAGCATGAAATCGATCGCCCGGCGCACCGGCGCGAGTTCGGGCGCGGCGAGGTTGCTTTCGCGGTAGGCCGGCGCGAAGCCCGCCGCCAGCAGCATCTCGTTGCGCTGGCGCAGCGGCACGTCGAGCGCGGTCGAGAGCTGGACCACCATCTCGCGGCTCGGGCGCGCACGGCCCGATTCGAGGAAGCTGACATGGCGCTGCGAGACGCCTGACTGTAGCGCCAGCGAGAGCTGGCTGGCGCCACGGCGGCGGCGCCAGGCGCGCAGCATGGGACCGAACGTATCGGCCGCGGAAGGGGACACCGAAGCGGGAGTTGTGCTCATGACGCGAAACCTAGCACCGGGCTGCGGGCCCGCCGATTACCTCCTGCGTAATTGAGAGACCGGTGGGGGAATGCGATCTCCCGATCGTCCGAAACCAAAGGAGGACGACATGACTGCTTCATCCGATCGCCTGCTCCGCCGCACGCTCTGGGCCAATGCCATCCTGTCCGTGGGCTCCGGCGCCCTTCTGGCGGCCCTGGCCACTCCCGTCGCGAAGATGGCCACCCAAGCGCCCCTCCAGGTGCTGGGCATGGACCTCGCGCTCGTGCTGGAGCTGCTGGGGCTGGGCTTCGTGGTCTTCGGTGCGGTCTGCGGCTGGGTCGCGTCACGCCCCGACATGCCCTTGGGCTGGGCCCGGGCGATCTTCCTGCTCGACGCCTCCTGGGTCGTGATCAGCGCCGTGCTGCTGATGCTGCCGGCCTCCTGGACCGGGGCCGGCATCGCGGGCATCGTCGTCGTCGCGCTGATCGTGGCCGATCTTGCGATCCTCGAGTATCTCGGCCTGCGCCGCATCCGCACCGCCCACTAGACGCCGACGAGAGGAAACGATCATGGACAGGCTTCAGCTCCTGAACGACATCAAGCTGCCCTTCGCCGAAGTTCTGGGGTTGAAGTTCACGGAAGCGAGCGAGACCGGGGTGAAGGCCGAGATGGTCGTGCGCCCCGAGCTCTGCACGCGGCCCGCGATCCTGCACGGCGGCGCGGTCATGGCCTTCGCCGACACGCTGGGCGCCGCCGCCACCGTGCTCAACCTGCCCGAGGGCAAGGGCACGACGACGATCGAAAGCAAGACCAACTTCGTGGGCCCGGCCCCGGTCGGCACCACGGTGATCGGCGAGACCACGCCGATCCATCGCGGCCGCCGCACCATGGTGTGGACCACCCGCATCACCACCGCCGAGGGCAAGCTCGTGGCGGTGGTGACGCAGACGCAGATGGTGCTTTAGGCCTTGGCCAGCCGGTGGCGCTCGGTCGCCGGAATCAGGGTCAGGTTCCCCAGGATTCTGAGCTGCGGGTCGGAGCTCGCGGCCAGCCTGGGCTGCAGCTCGAGCAGCGCCCTGCCGAACAGCGTCTCGTCCCATAGCCATGCCTTGCGCTTCTTCGACGTGCCGGGATCGGGGAACGCCGAGGCGGCTTCCAGATAATAGGCCCGCAGATCGTCGATCGCTTCCTTGAGCGTTTGCGCGGGCGGCGGATCGCCGGCAAGGGCGGCGGAGAGAAGAGCGCCCGCCGCCGGCATGTCGAGGCCCGAGACGCCGACGGTGGTGCGGCCGGTTCTCGCGACGCTCTGATCGTGCCAGGTGGCCAGACGGTCGATCTCGGCCGCCAGCGTGTCGGTCGCCTGGGGGGCGAGGTTGATCGGGCAGGCCCAGCCGGTGAAGTCCGCCTCCTCGGCGACCTCCTCGGGATACTCGGCGATCAGCGGCCCGTCGGTTCGCTCCAGCAGCTCCGCCGTCGCGCGCAGCACGCGACGCTGGAAATCGGGATCGTCCGGGATGCCGAGTGGCCGGCCGAGTTCGAACGTGACCCAGAGCGCGCGCGGCGGACGGATGGTTTCGGTGTGCTCCCGCACCAGGCTGATGCTGGCGGTCGGGATGCCCTGACGTTCGAGGAAGTGGCCCAGCGCGCCCACGGCGCGCGTGCAGGCGGGTCAAACGGGAACGAGAAGAGCCGCGTCGACGGCATCCTGCTTCAGCAGGCCGGCGAGATGCTGGGCATGCGGCTCGGCCGCATCGGGCGGGAAGGCGCCCATGAATGAATAGTGCATCGATGCCATCGAGCCCACGACGCCCTGTTCGACCAGCTCGCGCAGCCGGTCGATCGGGAAGGCGACGTTGTGGTCCTGCTGAAAGCCCGTGCGGTCGAAGTTCACCGAGATGTGGCTCATCACCAGGTCGCGCGCCGGAGTCTCGGCCGGAATGACGCGGTAGCTGCCGTCGCCGGGGCGGAACGGCCGGTCGCCGCGCCGGTGCAGGCCCGCGGTGGAGATCAGCGCGACCCGGCGCTGGCTGAGCGGCTTGCCGGGGAGCGCCGGCGTGTCATCGAAAGTGGGACATTCGATGCGCCGCAGATGATGGGCCTCGACTTCCGGCATGTCGCTGAGACGTTTGACCATGCGCTGGATTCCCCTGTTGCTTCCGCGTGGCCTCAGCCCGCAACGATGTCGCGCAGGAGCGCGACGGTAGGCTCCGGTTCGGGCCTGTACTTGTAGTCCACGTCGGCTTCGAGCGAGCGCACGATGCCCTCGCCGTCGACAACGAATCGCGCAGGCACCGGCAGTTGCCAGGAGGCGTCGCCATTGCGCAGCGGGAGATCGATGCCGAGGCTCAGGTAAACTTCCCTGAGGTCGTCGGGGAGCGTGAAGGCGAGGCCAAAGGCTTCTGCGACACTGGACTTCTCGTCCCAGACGATCGGAAAGGTGAGCTTCTGTTTGGCCGCCATGTCTGCCGTGCGCACCGGCAGTTCGGGCGAGATCACGATCAGGCTGGCGCCAAGGCCCGCGATGTCGGCGTACACGCTTTGCAGAGCATCCAGCTCATGCCGGCAGTAGGGTCACCAGGATCCTCGGAAGAAGGACAGAACCAACGGCCCACCGGCGAGAAGATCGTCCGAATCGACACGACGCCCGTCGTGATCGGACAGTGCGAAGGCCGGCATCCGACTGCCGACCGGCACGATGCGGTCGAGAATTCCCGTACGGCGCAGATCTTGGGTGGCCCTCTCCATGATGACCTGCTTGTCTGCGGGAAGCCGCGCCGCGCTGGCCGTTCGCATTGCCGAGAGTTTGTCTGCCAATGACATTGCCTACTCCTTGGTTCGGGCTTCGCTGAGGTTGCTGTAGGTCTGGCGCGTGGCGACGATGGCGTGGTCGCTGCAGCCGTTCTCGCGTTCGACATTGGCCGCCGCGTATTCGGGCGATGTCATCATGGCGAGGAAAGCCGCGCGCGAGGGATAGCGGACCAGCGCCACGTAATCCCAGCGATGCCGGTCCGGTTCGCCCAGCGCCACCGCCTCGGCCTCGCCGGTCCAGATGATGGTGCCGCCCTGGGCCTTGATCAGCTTTATGGTGAGCGCGCTGTAGCGCAGATAGGCGTCCCAGCCGCTGCCCTTGCCGTCGAGCGAGCGCTCGCGGAAGCGCATCAGGTTCAGCATGACCACGGGAGCGTCGTCCGGCAGCGCGCGCAGGGCGGCATCGTTCAGATGGTCGATCAATGCGGTCTCCCCAGAAGGTCGAGCGCCGGCTGGACCACCGCTTCCAGCGTGCGCCGGCGTGCACCGGTGCGTGACAGCACGCGCATGCCCATCAGCACGCCCAGCAGGTGGATCGACAGGGCCTCGGCATCGGTGCCGCGCGGCGTCTCGCCGGCCTCGATCGCGGCCTCGACGTTCCGCCGGAAGAACGCGCGGATCTCCTCGAGATAGCCCGTGACCACGCGGCCGAGCTCGGCGTCGTGCGGCGCCACGTCGAGCGCGGAATTCACCAGCAGGCAGCCCTTGCAGTCGCGATCCTTCAGCGAACGGTCGATCACCTCCGCCAGGAACGCGCGGATCGCCTCGCGGGGACGGTGACCGGCCTCGAGCCGCGCGATGCGCTCGCGGGTCGACCGGTTGGCGTAGCGTTCGAGGACGCGCTCGAACAGGGCGCGCTTGCCGCCGAACGCATTGTAGAGGCTGGCGCCGCCGATCCCCATCTCGCGCGCGAGGTCGCGCACCGACGTGGCCTCGTAGCCACGATTCCAGAAGCAGTCGACGGCGGCATCGAGCGCGCGGTCCTCGTCGAATTCCCTCAGGCGAGCCATGGGAGCATAAGAGCGCGATTCTGGAGCGAGTGCACTAAAATTCGTGTGCGGCTGGCCCGCTCCGTGCTAGCGAAGGGCATGGCCGAGGGAACACCCGTGCGGATCACACGCGACCACTGGGGCTTCCTGTGCGGCGCCGTCATGGCGCTGGGGGCGTCGCTGTCGTTCGCGTCGGCGCGTGCCGGCATCCTGGGGGGCCTCGGCGCCGTCGACATGATCTTCGCCCGCTACGTCGTGGCCGGCGCGATCATGCTGCCGCTGCTCCTCCGCTACGGCCTGCGTGATTTTGCCGGCATCGGCCTGCGCCGGTCGTTGATCCTCACGCTTCTGGGGGGCGCTCCCTTCGCGCTGCTGCAGACCGGGGGATACGGCTTTGCACCGCTCGCCCATGGCGCGGTGATCGCGCCCGCGACCGTGACCATCGTCAGCACCATCGGCGCCGCCCTGCTCCTGCGCGAACGATTGAGCCGCAACCATCTGGTCGGCGCCGCCATCGTGCTGGCGGGCATCTTCCTGATCGGCTGGGATGGGCTCACGCAGCCCGCGGGCGAGCGTGCCTGGCTGGGTGATCTCCTGTTTTTCGCGTCGAGCGTGCTGTGGGCGGGCTTCACCCTGCTGTTGCGCCATTGGCGCCTGCCCGCGCTGCAGGCAACGGCAGTGGTGGCGGTGCTGTCGTTCCTGCTGACGACGCCGATCTATCTCGCCGTGATGGGCATCGCGCACCTGCAGGCGCTGCCGCTCGGCATGCTGGTCTTCCAGGGGCTGGTGCAGGGCGGCCTGCAGGGCGCCATCACCATGGTGGCCTACAGCCAGGCCGTGATCTTCCTCGGCGTGAGCCGCGCGGTGCTGTTTCCGGCCATCGTGCCGGCTCTCTCGGTGCTGGTCGGGATTCCGATCGTGGGGGAAATTCCCGGGGGCC
>JBILYJ010000514.1:0-4031 GCA_044377795.1 Reyranella sp.
CGACGGACTCGAGCGGACCCTCGTCCACGAGCCCGATGCGATCGTGGCGATGCAGGACGGGCGCATCACGCACTTCGGACCGGCCGCGCGCGTCGCCCCGCTGCTGCAGGCCGGCACGGAGATCCGGGACTTCGGCAGGGATGCGCTGATCTCTGCGGGCTTCATCGACACTCACGTGCATTTCCCGCAGACGCCGATGATCGCAAGCCACGGCGCCCAGCTCCTCGACTGGCTCGAACGCTACACCTTCCCGGCCGAGCTGAAGTTCGCCGACCGCGCCTACACGCGGCGCGTGGCCCGCGCCTTCCTGCAGGAGAACCTGCGCAACGGAATCACGACGAGTTGCGTCTATTGTTCCGTGCATCCCCATTCGGCCGACATCCTGTTCGAGGAGGCGGAAGCGCTCGGGCTGCGGCTCGTGGCCGGCAAGGTGCTCATGGACCGCAATGCGCCGGACGGGCTGCGCGACAGCGCCCAGTCCGCCTACGACGACTCGCTGGCCCTGATCCGCAAATGGCACGGGCGCGGGCGCCTGCTCTACGCCATCACGCCGCGCTTCGCCGGCACGAGTTCGGCCGAGCAGCTCGCCGCCGCAGGCGCGCTGTGGCGCGAGCACCCCGACTGCCTGATGCAGACCCACATCGCGGAGACCGAGGCCGAGGTCGCCTGGATCAGGGAACTGTTCCCAGACCGCGGCAGCTATCTCGACGTCTACGATCATCACGGACTTTGCGGGAAGCGCGCCGTGTTCGGGCACGGCATCTGGCTGGGCGACGACGAGTTGCAGCGCCTGCATGCGGCCGATGCCGCGATCTCCCACTGCCCGACCTCGAACTTCTTTCTGGGCAGCGGCATGTTCGACATTGCGCGCGCCAAGCGGGCCGACCGCCCCGTCCGCGTCGGTCTCGGGACCGACATCGGCGCCGGCACCTCCTTCTCGATCCTGCAGACGCTCAACGAGGCGTACAAGGCCGCGCAGCTCAACCGCTATCCCCTCTCAGCCGCCCATGCCTACTATCTCGCCACGCGCGGCTCGGCGGCGGCGATGCATCTCGAAGACAAGGTCGGCAGCATCGCCCCCGGCATGGAAGCCGATCTCGTGGTGCTCGACATGCGCTCCACGCCCCTGATCGCCTTCCGCATGGACGAGGCCCGCGACTTCGCCGAACAGCTCTTCATCCAGATGATCCTGGGCGACGACCGGGCAGTCCAGGCGACCTACGTCGCCGGCCGGCTGGCCCATGACCGGTGAAGACGGATTGCTTTCCCTAGGGTTAATTTTCGGCGACAGACCATAAATATGGTGGTCGGGGGGCAGGATTGGGGCTAGGCTTTCTACGGTAACTGAGGGAGGGTTTTTATCCGTTCGAGGACATGTCCCCCGACGGAAACTGGTTCACCGGTGGAACATCCACCGCGTGCCCTATCGACCTCACCCTTCAGTCAGACCATCGATCGCCAACGCCTCCGCTCGCCGGGGGCGTTTTTGTTTTTGGCGATCGATCCCGCTCCCCTGACCATGACACCGGAGTATGAATATGGCCAAACGCGCCGCACGCCGAGCCAAGCTGCACGCCATCGACAGCGCCCGTATTCACAGCGTCGTCTTCGACCACACTCCGGCCAATGACCGAGACCAGAGCTACATCAAGAAGATCCGGCCGAGGAGCGACAACCAACGGGTCCTGATGGAGGCGATCGACAGCAAACCCCTCACCGTAGCGCTCGGGCCCGCCGGCACCGGCAAGACCTACCTGGCGATCGCCGCTGCCGTCGAAGCCTTGGATAGCGGCACGGTCTCGCGGATCGTGCTGTCGCGACCGGCCGTGGAAGCCGGCGAGAACCTGGGATTTCTCCCGGGCGACATGCGCGAGAAACTCGATCCCTACCTGCGCCCGCTGTGGGATGCGCTGAACGACCGGATGGGCCCCAAGCGTCTCGCCCAGCACCTCGAAGATGGCACGATCGAGATCGCACCGGTGGCCTTCATGCGCGGACGGACGCTGAACAATGCCTTCGTCCTGATCGACGAAGCCCAGAACTGCACCTACGGCCAGCTCAAGATGCTTCTGACCCGGCTCGGCTGGCATTCGACGATGGTGATGACCGGCGATCCGGACCAGACCGACCTGCTGCCGGAACTGTCCGGCCTGGCCTCGATCGGGACCCGGCTGGAGGGACTGGACGACGTCGCCGTTGTACGGCTGACGCAGCAAGACGTGGTCCGCCATCCGCTCGTCGGACGCATGCTGTCGGTGCTGTAGGCCCTCGAATTTATCCACACATCGAAGCGCCACGGCCGATTGGACCGAAACGGGAACAAAAAGCTTCGCCAGCTTTTTTTCTCTCGAGGCAAAGCGGTCAAAAAGCCAAACAGAACACGAGGTTGAACGAGGGGTGGCGGGCGACTGCCACCCCTTCTACATTGAGTCAATATAGTGACTCTGGCGTAACGGCCGTAGGACGTACGGCTTCTGCACAGATTTCCCCACATGCTCCCGATTGCCTTGTGCAGACGTCGGCGCAGGGCCATTTTCCGCCTCCCAGATGACCGACGAAGCCGAAACCGACCTGCCCCCCAGCGAAGGCTCGCTTTCCGACGGAATGCGGATCATCGCGGACTTCGTGCGGACCTTGCCGCGCAAGCCGGGCGTCTACCGCATGATCGCGGCCGACGGGGAGGTCCTCTATGTCGGCAAGGCGCGCTCGCTGCGCAGCCGGGTGGCCGCCTACACCCAGCCGACCCGGCTGGCCACGCGCCTGATCCGCATGGTCTCGGCGACGCGGACCATGGAATTCGCCGTCACGGACAGCGAAGCCGAGGCGCTGCTCCTCGAGAACAACCTGATCAAGCGCTTCCGGCCGCGCTTCAACGTGCTGCTGCGCGACGACAAGTCGTTCCCCTACATCGTGATACGGCACGACACCGACTGGCCGCAACTCGCCAAGCATCGCGGTACGCGCGAGCCTGCCAACGAGTATTTCGGGCCCTTCGCCTCGGCCACCGCGGTCAACCGCACGCTCTACGCCCTGCAGCGTGCCTTTCCCCTTCGCTCCTGCTCGGACGGCGTCTTCTCGACCCGCACGCGGCCCTGCCTGCAGTACCAGATCAAGCGCTGCACGGCGCCCTGCATCGGCCGCATCGGCAAGCCCGAGTACAACGCCATCGTCGAGGATGTGCGCGGCTTCCTCGGCGGCCGCAACCGCGAGATCCAGCAGACCCTGTCGCAGCGCATGGAGCAGGCCTCGGCCAATCTCGAATTCGAATCCGCCGCCATCCTGCGCGACCGCATCCGCGCGCTCGCCCAAATCACGTCGCACCAGTCGATCAGCCTGCCGTCGATCGACGAGGCCGACATCTTCGCGGCCCATGCCGAAGGCGGACAGATCTGCATCCAGGTGTTCTTCCTGCGCGCCGGCCAGAATCTCGGCAACCGCGCCTACTTCCCGAGCCACGGCAGGGAGCTCGACGAGCCACAGGTGCTGGAGGCCTTCATCGGCCAGTTCTACGAGGCACGGCAGGCACCGAAGCTGATCCTGACCAGCCACGACGTGCCGGAGCGCGAGCTCATGGAAAGCGCGCTCGCTCTGTCGACCGGGCACAAGGTCGAGATTCGCCAGCCCAAGCGCGGCGACCAGAAGGACGCGCTCGACCAGGCTGTGAACAATGCCCGCGAGGCGCTAGGCCGCCGCATGGCCGAACGCGGCACGCAGCGCACCCTGCTCGAAGGCGTGGCCCGCGTGTTCGGGCTCGATGCGCCGCCCGAGCGCATCGAGGTGTACGACAACAGTCACATCCAGGGCACGGCGGCGATCGGCGCGATGATCGTGGCGGGCCCCGAGGGCTTCACCAAGAACGCCTACCGCAAGTTCAACATCAAGACCGAGGGTGCCGCGGGCGACGACTTCGCCATGATGCGCGAGGTGATGACCCGCCGCTTCGGCCGCGCGCTGAAGGAGAATCCCGAGCGCGACGACGAGCACTGGCCGGACCTGCTGCTGATCGACGGCGGCCAGGGCCAGCTCGAAGC
>JBILYJ010000515.1:0-4029 GCA_044377795.1 Reyranella sp.
CGGCGTCTTCCGTCGCCCGACGGCGGGCGGCGACTGGCAGCATGTGCTGGGGACGGTCCAGGCCTTCACCATCTTTGTCCATCCGAAGAACCCGGAGATCGTGTTCGCCGGAACCAATGACGGCGTATGGCGCAGCACCGACCGCGGCGCCACCTTCCGCCGGACCGCCTTCCCAGATGCCGGCCGCGAGGTCTGGTCCTTCCTCGTCGACTCGCGCGATCCGGATCGCGTGTTCGCGGGTGCATCGCCCATCTCTGTCTATCGCAGCGACGACGGCGGCGCTTCGTGGCAGGCCCTCCCCACCCCGGCCATCGACACGCACTGCACCGGCCCCTTCGCGTCGCGGGTGATGCGGCTGGTGCAGCACCCGAGGCGCCACGACGAGCTCTACGCCGCGCTCGAGATCAACGGCGTCATGCGCAGCATCGATCTCGGCCAGACCTGGACCGATTGCAGCGCGGGCCTGCTGAAGCTAGCCGAGCAGGAGCATCTCAAGAGCCGGATCGTGAGCGACACGACGGCCGAAGGCATGCTCGACAGCCATGCGGTGACGATCAACCCCGCCGATCCCGAGGGGCTGTGGCTTGCCGTCCGCATGGGCCTGTTCCGCAGCAGCGACCAGGGCCGGACCTGGAAGGACATGGAAGTCGGCCGCTTCTCGCCCACCACCTACGGCCGCGACATCCGGGTCTCGCCGGTCGAACCCAACACGCTCTACTCCGCCCTGTCCGTCGCCGCGGCGAGCAAGGACGGTGGCCTCTATCGCAGCGAGGATGGCGGCGAGAGCTGGACGCGCTTCGACAAGGTCAAGGTGAACGGCACCATCATGTCGATCGGCCTGCATCCGACCGACCCCGGACAGGTCTATATCGGCGCCCGCTACGACGGCGAGGTCTTCGGCACCCGCGACGCCGGCAAGACATGGCAGGCGATGCCGCTGCCGGGCGAGGTCCAGCACATCTATTCGCTGGCGTGCGGGTGAAAACGGGCGACTGAGTTTTGAAGCAAAAGGAATCCCGTCATCTCTCCACTCCGCGCTGCGCGCTCCGGTCGAGATGACGGGATTCCTAACGGTTGGCGCTTCGCTACTTCGACTGCGCCGTGACGTCGTGCGGCGGTGACGCGGGTGCCGGCGGCGTCTCCTTCGTGCCACCCATCAGGCTCGTGACATCGCGCTGGCGGCCGGTGTCGATCTTCACCGTCGCGGTCATGCCGGCACGCAGCGGCGGTTCCCCGACATGGGGCAGCAGGCGCAGCTTCACGGGCAGGCGCTGCACGACCTTGACCCAGTTCCCGCTGGCATTCTGCGGCGGCAGGATCGCGAACTCCGCCCCCGTCGCCGGGCTCACGCTTTCGACCAGCGCGTCCCACTTCACGTCGGGATAGGTGTCGAGCACCACGGTGGCCTTCTGTCCGACCTTCACATGGGTCAGCTCGGTCTCCTTGAAGTTCGCCTCGACCCAGGGCCGGCTCAGTACGACCAGCGAGAAGAGCGGCGTCGACGCCTTGACCTGCTCGCCCTGCTGCAGGCGCATGTTGACCACCACGCCGTCGACCGGGGCGCGCACCGTCGTGCGGGCGAGATCCAGCGCCGCTCGTTCGCGCGCCGCGGTCTTCTCGCGCACCAGCGGATGCGACTCGACCGCCAACTCGGGGTCGCCGTTCAGCGCCGCCAGCACGCGGCGCAGCTTCTCCCGCGCCGTCGACACGCGATCGGCCGCAGCGCGCGCGTCGTTCTGCGATTCGTCGCGCTTGCTGGCGGAGGCCACGCCCTTCGCCGCGAGTTCCTCCTGGCGCTGGGCCTGCCGCCGAAAATAGTCGGCACGCGCCTCGGCGTCGGCCAGCTCGGCCACGGCCTCGCGCCAGATGCCGCGCAGGTTCTCGACGTGAGCCCGCGCCGAATCGAGTTCCGCCTCGGCGCTGTCGAGCGCCAGCCGGAAGGGCCTCGATTCGATGGTGAACAGCTGGGTGCCGGCCTCGACCGAGGCATGGTCCCGGGCGAGCACCCGCCGGATCTGGCCGGACACTTCGGGCGCGATCTGCACGATATGGGCCTTCACATAGGCATTGTCGGTCGAGACGTAGCGACCGCCCGACAGCCACCACCAGCCCGCCCCGCCGGCCGCCAGCAAGGGCACCGCGAACAGAAGCACGAGCCGCAGGACGGGAACCGGGCGGCGGCTCATGTGCCGTGGGCTCCCGCCATCGACTGGAGCTGCCCCTTCACCCGTGCCGCCAGCCGCGTGAACTGCTCACGTTCGGCGGCGGAGAGCGGTGCCAGCGCGTCGTCGACCGTGGCCTCGGCGACCGCCCACATGTCCTTGTGCGCCCGGCGGGCGTCGGCGGTGAGATACAGGCGGTTGACGCGGCGGTCGTCGCTGTCGGCGCGCCGCTCGACCCAGCCGTTCTTCTGCATGCGGTCGATCATGCGCCCGGCGCTGGCGCGGTCGGTCTCCAGCATGTCGGCAAGTTCGGTCTGGCTGGCGCCCGGACGGCGATAGAGCCGTGTGAGAACCAGCCACTGGGCGCGGGTCAGCCCGATGTCGCGGACGCGCCGATCGAACACGGTGCGGATCAGGCGCGCAACGTCGGAGAGCACGTAGCCGATATATTCGTCGTCGTCGGGGCCCAAGGCTGCTCGCTCAAGATTGTTGTCTAGGCTACAATAGCCCAGGCCATGAGTTCAAGCGCGACCACCGCCGACGCCGCCCCGCCTGCCGCCGAGACCGAAACCTCGCTGGGCAGGCGGATCCTGATTCTCGTCATGGTGGTCCTGGGCTCGACCCTGTACGCGACCACCCTGCTGATCGCCTCGACCCTGCTGCCGCAGATGCAGGGCACCATGTCGGCCACCCAGGACGAGATCGCCTGGACCATGACCTTCAACATCCTGGCCACCGCCGTCGCAACGCCGATGACCGGCTGGCTGACGGCGCGCTTCGGTCGCCGCGAGACCATGATCTGGTCCGTCCTGGCCTTCACGCTCACCACCTTGATGTGCGGCCTGGCCGATTCGCTGGAGAGCCTGATCCTGTGGCGCGTCCTGCAGGGCGCCCTGGGTGCGCCGGTGATTCCGCTATCCCAGACCATCCTGCTCGACACGTTTCCCAAGCGGCAGCAGGGGCTCGTGACCTCGATCTTCGGCATGGCCGTCGTCATCGGCCCGGTGATCGGTCCGACCGTCGGCAGCATGCTGTCGGAGATCTACAGCTGGCGTTGGGCCTTCTACATGATCGTACCGGTAGGCGTGATCTCGTTCATCGGGCTGCGCCTCACCCTGCCCTACGACCGGCCGACCGGGCAGGCCCGCCTCGACTGGACGGGCTTCCTGTCGCTCTCGGTCGCCATCGCCTGCGTGCAGCTCGTCCTGTCGCGCGGCCAGAGGCTCGACTGGTTCGACTCGGCCGAGATCCAGATCGAGACCTTCATCGCCGTGGTCTCCTTCTGGATCTTCCTCGCCCACAGCCTCACCGCGGAGCGGCCGTTCCTCAACCTGAAGCTACTCCTCGATCGCAATTACTCGATCGGCCTCGTGCTGGTGCTGATCTACGGCATGCTGAACTTCACGCCGATGGTGCTGCTGCCGCCTCTCCTGCAGCAGCATGCCGGCTTTCCCGACGCGCTGATCGGCGAGGTCATTGCGGCGCGCGGCGTCGGCGCGACCCTCGGCTTCTTCCTCGCGATCTTCGTCGGCCGCATGGATCCGCGCATAGGCCTGATCGCGGGCTTCACCGTGCAGACCCTGTCGGGCGTCTGGCTGATGGCGATCGACCTCAACGTCGACATGACGACGCTGATGCTGAACAGCCTTCTGCAGGGCATCGCCGTCGGCGTCATCTGGGTGCCGCTCACCCTGGTCACCTTCTCGAACATGAGCGGTGCCAACCTGGCCGAGGGCACGGCGGTCTATCACCTGCTGCGCAACATCGGCTCCAGCTTCTTCATTTCGATCTGCGTCGCCGAGATCGTCCGGGCCACCAGCACCAACTACAGCCGCATGGTCGAGCTGGTGAACCCCTACAACAAGTC
>JBILYJ010000516.1:0-4027 GCA_044377795.1 Reyranella sp.
TTGGGGGCCTCGGGGACCTCAAACCATCGGACGACTCCTCCCATTCAAGGGGATTGAACGAACGGCCTGTGGCGAGCGCTTGATGGCGGAGGAGACGCTGCCTTCTGCGTTGGGCCTGGCGTGGGTTCTTGGACGGCGTGTCACGATCCGGCGGCTGTGTTTTCTCTGTGCTCACCGGACATCCCCGATCACGTCTCACGCAGGAGCAGACCTCTGCGGCAGGACGACAGCATTTCCTCAAAGGCGGACGATATGCCAGCCCTGAGTCCCGTTGACTCACGATTGTGAAGCAACTAGAACAAAACACGAACATTTAACCCACAGCCCATCCACCAGACCGACGAGGGGGCGATGCCGGTCATTTCCCCGAGTGCCTTTGCTCCCCCTGATCGAAGGGCCGCCAACGATCCGTCGACTTCGGTCCCTGCTGCCCTGCGGGAAAAAGTAAGGCGCCTGGAGAGGGCAAACAGTGTTCAGAGGAGCGGCAAAGCGGCCGCGGTTCCCCTTGGGATCGCGGCCATCGATGCGCTGCTGCCCGAGGGTGGGTTGCTGACGGGCGCCCTGCACGAGATCGAGGCCGGGCCCTGCCCCTCCGGCCGCGTGGCGCCCCATGACGGCGCCGCGCTCGGCTTCGCCGCCCATCTGCTCGGTCGCTTCGGACCGGGCACGATCCTGTGGTGTCGCCGCCCGACCGGCCGCTTCGACGCGCCGCCCTATGCGCCCGCGCTCTCCCCCTGGTTCGATCCGGCGCGCCTGTTGATGGTCACGACCCATCGCGACGAGGATCTCTTCTGGGCGATGGAGGAAGGGCTGCGCTGCCCCGGCATCGCCGCCGTGCTGGGCGAGACGCGGGCCGCCGATCCCACGGCCGGTCGCCGCCTGTCGCTCGCCGCCGAGAAGAACGGCGTGCCCGCCCTGCTGCTGCGCGCCCAGCCCGCGCCGCCGCAAAGCGTGTGCGCGACGCGGTGGCGGATCGCCTCCGCGCCGTCCTGCTCGACGCCGGGTCTCAAGGATGTCGGCGCCGCACGCTGGCGCCTCGAACTTCGGCGCAACCGCTTCGGCACGCCGTCCGCCACCGAAACACCGTCCTGGCTCCTGGAGTGGAACGATGAAACGCATTGTCTCGCTGTGGTTCCCCAAGCTCTCCACGGATCGTCTGGCACGCGCTTCGAAGAAAGACTGGTCGGATAGGGCCGCCGCCACCGTCGTCTGGCACGACGGCTGTCCGCGCCTCGCCGCCGTCAATCCGCATGCCCGGGCCGCCGGCCTGCGTCCGCGCATGCGGCTGGCCGATGCGCGCGCCCTGCTGCCCGACCTCGTCACGGTCGCGGGTGAGCCACAGGCCGACCTTCGCCTGATCGAGGCGATCGCGGGCTGGTGCGATCGCTACACGCCCTGGGTGGCGATCGACCCGATGGGCGGGGCCCTTGCCGATGACATCGAACGGACCTGCAGCGCCGGCGGCTTCGGCGGCGATGCCGGCCTGCTGCTCGACGTGACGGGCTGCACGCATCTCTTCGGCGAGGGCGAGGCCGGCGAACGGGCGCTGCTGGCCGACCTGGTCACGCGGCTGGCCCGCCGCGACCTTTCCTGTCGCGCCGCGATGGCCGACACGGCGGGCGCCGCCTGGGCACTGGCGCGCTTCGCCGAGCGCCAGGCCGATCTCTTCTGCCCATCGCGCGGCCAGCGCGATGCGCTCGGCTCGTTGCCGGTCGAAGGGCTGCGGCTCGCCCCACCGATCCTCGAGACCTTCCTGAAGCTCGGCCTGCGCCGCATCGGCGATCTCTATCCCATGCCGCGCGCGCCGCTCGTCCGCCGCTTCGGCGACCAGCCGCTCAATCGCCTCGACCAGGCGCTGGGTACGCTCGCCGAGCCGATCGAGCCACGCCGTATCCCGCCAGCCTTCCGCACGCGCCTCGCCTTCGCCGAGCCGATCGGCCGGGCCGAGGACATCGCCGCCGCGACCAGCCGCCTGCTGGCAGCACTTTGCCGTCAGTTCGAGCAGGCCGGCGTCGGCGCGCGCCAGCTCGAGATCGCGCTCTATCGTGTCGACGGATCGGTCGACCGCACCTCGATCGGCACCAGCCGGCCCAACCGCGACAACCCGAAGCTGATGAAGCTGTTCGAGGAGAGGCTGGGCGAGCTCGATCCCGGCTTCGGCGTCGAGCTGATGATCCTGGCCGCCCCCGAGGTCGAGGCGTGGAGCGGCACGCAGGACGCGCTGCCCGACCAGAACGCGCCCGGCATCGCCTCCGGTGTCGACGGCACGATCGATCTCGCCGACCGGCTGGCGCTGCGGCTGGGTGCGGAAAATGTCGTGCGGCTGCTGTCGCGCGACAGCCATCTGCCCGAACGCGTGCAGGTCGCTGCGGCCGTTTCATCGAAGCCCGCAGCGGCGGGCGCCTGGCGCCGCGTCGCGAGCCTCAAGGGTGCACGGCCGACACGCCTGCTGCAGCGGCCCGAGCCCGTCGAGGTCACCGCCTTCGTGCCCGACGATCCGCCCTCGGTCTTCCACTGGCGGCGGCATGCCCATCGCATCGTGCGCGCCGACGGCCCGGAACGGATCGCCAATGAATGGTGGCGACCGCGGTCCGACGGCACTCATCCGCCGGCTGGCACCCTGCCGCCGGTGCGCGACTACTACCGCGTCGAGGACGACGATGGCGGCCGCTTCTGGCTGTTCCGCGACGGGCCTTACCAGCTCGCCGCCAACGGTCAGCCGACCGCCCGCTGGTTCCTCCACGGTTTCTGCGCCTGAAGGGGAGAGGGAAATGGAGACAGCAACGGCAACGGCCAGACGGGGCACCACGCTCACCATCCGCGGCCTCGATGTCGCGATCATCGAACGCCTGAAGATCCATGCGCGCGCCAGGGGCCGCTCGCTCGAAGCCGACCTGCGCGACCTGCTGACCTACGCGTCGGGCCAGCCGCTGGTGCTCGATCCGCTGGAAGAGGCCGACCGCAT
The DNA here is from genome assembly GCA_044377795.1 of Reyranella sp. Classification (GTDB taxonomy): domain Bacteria; phylum Pseudomonadota; class Alphaproteobacteria; order Reyranellales; family Reyranellaceae; genus Reyranella. The sequence goes on from JBILYJ010000516.1 coordinate 2,966, forward strand.
CGCCGCCATGACACCGCGATCCGTCGCGCAGATGGGAGGCGGCACGTGATCGTCGTCGTCGATCCCGGCGTCGCCATCAAATGGTTCGTCGAGGAGCCTTTGCGGCCGCAGGCGCGCTCATTGCTGGCCAACCGCCACGAGGTGATCGCGCCCGACATCCTGATCGCGGGAGTCGCCGAGCTGGCCTGGAGGAAGACGACACGCGGCGAGATCACGGCCGAGCAGGCCGAGCCCATCGTGCGCAACATCGCGCTGCCGTCGTTCATCTCGGCCTTCGTCGAATCGCCGCAGCTGCGCAACCGTGCGCTGGCCATCGCCCTGCAATGCGGCCGGCCGGTGCACGAATGCTTCTACGCCGCCTGCGCCGAGGCCGCCCAGGCGCCGCTGGTCAGCGCCGACGAGGAATTCCTGCAGGCGCTGAAGAGCGAAGGCATGCCGGTGCGGGGTGTCCCGCTCGCCCAGGCGGACGAACTCGTCGATCCCTGATGCCATGGACTACGCCGAGCTCCAGGTCACCACCAACTACAGCTTCCTGCGCAGTGGCTCGCACCCGCAGGAACTGGTCGAACGGGCGATCGAGCTCGGCCATACCGCCATCGGCATCACCGACCGCAACACGCTGGCCGGCGTCGTGCGTGCCTTCGCCGCCTCGCGCGACGAGAAACATCCGAAAGATCCCGGGAAGGACAGGATCAGGCTGCTGGTCGGCAGCCGCCTCGAAACCCGCGACGGCTGCTCGCTGCTCGCCTATCCGACCGACATCGACGCCTACAAGCGCCTGTCCCGCCTGCTGACCCTGGGTAACCGTCGCACCGAGAAGGGCCAGTGCGACATCGGCTTCGACGATCTCGCCGGACATGCCGAGGGCTTGCTGGCCATCGTGCTGCCGCCTCGCAATCCCGGAGACCCGGCCTTCCGCGACCGGCTGCGTGCCCTGGCCGGACTGTTCGGCGACCGCTGCTACCTCGCGGGCACGATGCTGTTCCGGGGCGACGATGCGCGGCGCCTGGCCCGGCTCGACGATCTCGCCACCGAGATGGGGGTGAAGTTCGTCGCCACCAA
>JBILYJ010000077.1:0-15232 GCA_044377795.1 Reyranella sp.
CCCCCATGTCCTTCCCCAGCCTGGTGATACGCAACGGCACGATCGTCGATGGCTCAGGCGGCGATCCTTATGAGGCTGACCTCGCCATCGAGGGCGGCAGGATCTCGGCCATCGGAAAGAACCTCCCCAGGGGCGAGGAGGAGATCGACGCGCGCGGCAGGCTCGTCACGCCGGGCTTCGTCGACGTGCACACCCACTACGACGCGCAGGTGACGTGGAGCGAGCGGCTGTCGCCGTCGTCGTGGAATGGCGCCACCACCGTCGTGCTCGGCAATTGTGGCGTCGGCTTCGCGCCCTGCCACGAAGACCAGCACGCGATGCTGATCAACCTGATGGAAGGCGTGGAGGACATCCCCGAGGTCGTGCTGTCGGAGGGGCTGCCGTGGAACTGGCATTCCTTCCCGGACTTCCTCGATGCCATCGCGGCCCGATCCTACGACGTCGACGTGGCGACGCAGGTGCCGCACGCGGCGCTGCGCGTCTACGTGATGGGACAGCGCGGCGCCGACCGCGAGCCCGCGACCGAACAGGATCGCCAGCGCATGGCCGAGCTCACCGTCGAGGGCCTGCGCGCCGGCGCGCTGGGCTTCTCGACGTCGCGGACGCTCAATCACCGCTCGGCCGACGGCAAGCACATCCCGACGCTCCGCGCCGAGGAGGCGGAGCTCACGGCGATCGCCCGCGCGATGCGCCGGGCCGATGCTGGCTGGCTGCAGATCGTGTCCGATTTCCAGGAAGGCGAGATCGGCCTCTTCCGCCGTCTGGCCAAGGAGTCTGGCCGTCCAGTCACGATTACCTTGCTGCAATCCAACGTCCGACCCGATGGCTGGCGCGAGACGATGGCGGAGATCGACGAGGCCAACGCGGAAGGATTGCGGATCACTGCCCAGGTCCGCACCCGGCCGACCAGCGTGCTGCTGGGCCTCGAACTGTCGCAAACTCCTTTCACCGGCCGGCCGAGCGCCGACCGCCTTGCGCGCCTGCCGTTCGCCGAGCGTGTGGCGCTGTGGCGCGACCCTGAGTTTCGCGCGCGGGTGCTCGCCGAACGGGACCCCGGCAACACGCAAAGGCGCATGGTGGATCGGTGGGATCGCATGTACCCGCTCGACGATCCGCCGGACTACGAACCGGCGCCGGAGCGCAGCATCGCCGCGATCGCGGCGCGACAGGGCCGCCCGCCTGCCGAGGTCGCCTACGATCTGATGCTCGAACGCGACGGCAAGCAGATCGTCTATCTGCCGGTTACCAACTTCGCCGCCGGCAACCTCGACGTGGTGCGCGAGATGATAGACCGGCCCAATACTCTGCTCGGCCTGGGCGACGGTGGTGCCCATGTCGGCATCATGTGCGACGCGACGGCCACCAGCTATACGCTGACGCACTGGACGCGGGACCGCAGGCGCGGCTCGCTGTTGCCGGTGTCGTGGGCGATCAAGAGGCTCACCGCCGACAATGCCGTCGAGATCGGCTTGCGGGATCGCGGGCTGCTGAAAGTCGGCCTGAAGGCCGACATCAACATCATCGACTACGACAGCATGCGGCTACGGCGACCCGAAATCGTCTACGACCTGCCCGCTGGCGGCAAACGTCTCATCCAGCGGACCGACGGCTTCGACGCGACCATCGTGTCGGGCGCCATCGTCTATCGACAGGGCGAAGCGACCGGGGCTTTGCCGGGCCGTCTGGTCCGCGGCGCCCGGGGCGCCTGAACGCGCGGCCTAGAGTCTTTCCGTCTCAATTTGACCCGTTCACCTCATCCTGAGGAGCCATGCGAAGCATGGCGTCTCGAAGGATGGGTCACAGACGGGGTGCTCGTGCCCACCCTTCGAGACGCTCACTGCGTTCGCTTCTCAGAGTCTGACTCGAAATGAATGCAGCTAAAACAAGGGGCTATGAACAGCCCCGATAACCTCACCCTGAGGAGCATCGCGCAGCGATGCGTCTCGAAGGGTGGGAACGCGCACCTTGCCTGTTGCCTATCCTTCGAGACGCGCCGCTTCGCGGCGCTCCTCAGGATGAGGTAAGTGCTTGAATTGATTCAATTCATTTCCGGCCAGACTCTGAGGGTGAGGTAAGTGTTGTGATTCTCGACTCGTTTCAATCTCTCCCGGTAGGACTCTAGAGGAGGCGGGCGGCGATCCTCTGCACCATCGCCATCTTCGGCTGGCTGATCATGCGCGCCTCGTAGGCCGTCACCGAGAAGCGACCGCGCACGAGGTCGAGCAACTCGCCGTCCTTCAGGAGGAAGTCCGGCCGGCTCGGTTTTCCGAAGCGCTCGTTGCCTTCCATGAAGGTCTCGTAGAGCAGGATGCCGCCCGGCAGCAATGCCGCGAAGAGCGCCGGGAACAGCGGCCGGTGCAGGTAGTTGGTGACGACGATCGCGCCGAAGCGGCGGTCGGCCAGCGGCCAGGGCGAGCCATCTTCGAGATCGGCGGCAATCACCTCGACCGTGTCTGACGCGAACAGTGCGCTCACGTCGCGATCGAGCGCGGTCACGGGATGGCCGCGGCTGGCGAAGAACGCGGTGTGGCGGCCGCTCCCCGCCGCGAGATCGAGGACGGCTGCGCCGGGCGGGACGAGGCCGGACCAGGCGGCGATCCAGGATGAGGCGGTCATGTCTTGCGCGCTCCCGCACCCTTCAGGTTCAACAGATTGCCCGAGAGGATCAGCGCCGCGCCGAGGATCGTCAACGTGTCCACTCGCTCGCCGTAGAGCAGCCAGCCGGCAAGGGCGGCGAGCGGCACGCGCAGGAAATCCATCGGCACGACGACGGTGGCATCGGCATGCTGCATCGCGCGCGTCAGGCAGTAGTGGGAGAAGGTGCCGCAGAAGGCGATGACGATGATCCACGCCCAGGCATAGGCCGAGGGCCAGCGCCACACGTTGAGCGCCGGGACCAGCCCGATGATCGACTGGATGAGCAGCATCCAGAACAGGATGGTGAGCACGCTGTCGGTGCGGGTGAGCGACTTCACCATGGTCACCGAGATGGCGAAGCCGACGGCGGCGGCCAGCGCGATGATCTGGCCGGGCACGATCTCGCTGGTTCCCGGCCTCACGATGATGACGACGCCGATGATCCCCAACGCCACGGCGAGGTTCTTCCACAATCCCATGCGCTCGCCGAGGAAGGCGACCGCGAGGATCGCGGTCCAGATCGGCATGGTGAACTCGATCGAGATGACCTGGGCGAGCGGGATCAGGGTCAGCGCCTTGAACCAGGCGAACTGCGCGCCGTAGTGGGCGATGTTGCGGACGACCTGCTGCCAGGGCCGCGCCGTCCTCAGTTTGCCGAGCCCGCCGGCGATGTGGATCAGCGGATAGAGCATCGCGAGGCCGATGACCGAGCGCATCTCCATGATCTGGAAGACGTCGAGTTCACGCGTCGTCTCCCGGCCGGCAATCGCCATGACGAGCATGGCCGCCAGCCAGCCGGCCATCCAGAAGGCGGCCTTGAGGGTTGAGGGTTGCGGTGACATCGACGGCTGCTGCGGGCGGGCTCCTGGGAGCGGGGCGCGACAATCGGGCCTTGCGTCCGGCCCGACAAGTCACCATTTTTCCGTTTGTCATGATTTTGTATCGCTTGCGCTGCGCCAACGGCCACGAGTTCGACAGCTGGTTCAAGGACAGCAAGACCTATGAACGTCAGGAAAAGAAATCCCTGATCGGCTGCGCCGTCTGCGGATCGGCGAAGGTCGAGCGCGCCCTGATGGCGCCCCGCATCGGCAAGAAGGGCAAGGACAGCGCGCTGCCGGCCGTCGTCGAGGCGCCAGCCGCGGAAACGCCCGTCGCGCCGTCCCCGGAGCAACAGCAGCAGATCGCCGCGCTCGCCCGTCAGATGCCGAAGGAACTGCGGGAGGCCCTTCTCGCGGTCCGCGCGGAGGTCGAGAAGAACTGCGAGCATGTGGGTGACAAGTTCGCCGAAGAGGCCCGCAAGATTCACTACGGCGAGAGCGACAAGCGCGGAATCTACGGCCAGACCAGCGAAGAAGAGGCCGAGGCCCTGGCTGAAGAAGGCATCGAGTTCGGCCACCTCCCCTGGATTCCGCGCGGCAACTGAGCCGCCTCTGATTCCGTCATCCTGAGCGAAGCGCCGAAGGCGCGTAGTCGAAGGATCTCTTTTCTGTTTCGACGCAGCGTGCGCCGGAAAAGAGGTCCTTCGACTGCGCCGCCCTTCGGGCGGCTCCGCTCAGGACGACGGAAATGGCTTTCAGCGAGATTGCTTCGTTGTCTCCCCGGCGACCCCGTACAGCATGTAGTTCACGTCGAGGTCGTTCCTGTTCAGCGACCATTTGCGGCTGAGCGGGGCGTAGACCACGCCGACGATCTCCTGGGGTTCGATACCGCCGGCACGCAGGCCGCGGGTGACTTCCGAAGGCTTGAGGAATTTCTTCCAGTCGTGGGTGCCTCGCGGCAGCCAGCCCAGCACGTATTCGGCACCGGCGATGGCCAGCACCCAGGCCTTTGCGGTTCGGTTGAGCGTCGACAGGAAGAGCAGCCCGCCGGGCTTCACCAGGCGGCCGCAGGACCGCAGGAACAGATCGACGTCGGCCACGTGCTCCACGATCTCGAGCGCCAGCACGACGTCGAACTGCGCGCCGCTTTCGGCCAGGCCCTCGGCCGTGCCCTCGCGATAGTCGATGGCGAGGTCCTGGCGCGCGGCATGGACGGAAGCCGTCGCTATGTTGCGGGCCGAGGCGTCCACGCCGGTGACCGACGCGCCGAGCCGGGTCATCGGCTCGCTCATCAAACCGCCGCCACAGCCGATGTCGAGCAGCGACAGGCCCTTCAGCGGTTCGCCGTTCAGGGCGTCCCGCTGCCAGTGCGCCGCCACCCGGTCGCGGATATAGCCGATCCGCACCGGGTTCAGCCGGTGCAGGGGCGCGAACTTGCCGGTGGGGTCCCACCACTCGTCTGCGATGCGGGAGAAGCGCTCGATCTCGGCGGGATCGACCGTTCCGTCAGTGGGGATATGCGTGGTTTCGACCATGGCTACCCTTGACCCATATGGCGCCGCCGGTGTCTATAGCCCGCTTTCCGGGCAGAAGCTTGCCCTTCGAGTGAATTCATGGCGCGCATCGTTCTGAAATTTGGCGGTACTTCGGTCGGCGACACGGATCGGATCAAGAACGTCGCGCGCAAGGTGAAGGCCGAAGTCGCGCGCGGCAACGAGGTCGCGGTCGTGGTTTCGGCCATGTCGGGCGCGACCAACCAGCTCGTGAAGTGGGTGAACGAGATTTCCCCTCTGCACGATCCGCGCGAATACGATGTCGTGGTGGCGACCGGCGAGCAGGTCACGATCGGCCTGCTGGCGATGGCGCTGCAGCAGGAAGGGGTGAAGTCGCGTTCCTGGGTCGGCTGGCAGCTGCCGATCAAGACCGACGACGCCTACGCGAAGGCGCGGATCGTGGAAATCGATACGGTCGAGATGGCCAGGACGATGGCGGCGGGCGAGGTTCCCGTGGTGCCGGGCTTCCAGGGTATCTCGCCGGAAGGTCGCATCACGACGTTGGGCCGTGGCGGCTCCGACACCTCGGCGGTGGCGCTGGCCGCCGCCCTCAAGGCCGACCGTTGCGACATCTATACCGACGTCGACGGCGTCTACACGACCGATCCGCGAATCGTCGAGAAGGCGCAGAAGATCGACCGCGTGACCTACGAGGAGATGCTCGAAATGGCCTCGCTGGGCTCGAAGGTGCTGCAGACGCGCTCCGTCGAGCTGGCGATGAACCATCATGTGCGTGTGCAGGTGCTGTCGTCCTTTGACGAGGCGCTTGGCAGCGACCTGCCCGGAACTCTGGTTGTGGACGAGGAAGAGATCATGGCCCAGGGCCTCGAGAAGTCCGTCGTGAGTGGCATCGCTTTCGCCAAGGACGAGGCGAAGATCACCGTGACCCAGGTGCCCGACCGGCCGGGTGTCGCGGCGGCGATCTTCGGCCCGCTCGCGGCGGCGAACATCAACGTCGACATGATCGTGCAGAACGTCTCGGTCGACGGCAGCTCGACCGACATGACTTTCACGGTCCCCAAGCCCGACCTCGCGCGTGCGGTGCAGGAACTCGAGCGCGCCAAGGCCGATCTGAAGTTCGCCGCGGTCAAGTCCGACCTCAACGTGTCCAAGGTTTCGGTGATCGGTGTGGGCATGCGGTCCCATGCCGGCGTGGCGCTCAAGATGTTCGAGACGCTTGCCGCCAAGGGGATCAATATCCAGGTCATCTCCACGTCGGAGATCAAGATCAGTGTGCTTGTGGCGGCCGAATACACCGAGCTCGCCGTGCGCGCCCTTCACACTGCGTATGAACTGGATGCTGCCTGATCGGCCCCGAAAAACAGCCCTGAAGTCCAGCGGGGCTCTGCAAATTCGCCGGTAGGCAGTCCGGCGCGGGTCTTGCTATAAGCGGCGCATGGACGCCGCATTCGCCCATATGCCCCGGCTGAACGCCCGACCGACCAGGTCGGCGGTCGCGGCTTGGCGAGTTTGCGCCTGTATCATCGACCGCAGCTTCGTCGTCATCCGACTCAAGCATCTCGCGGTCTGACCATGGAGAGATCAACTCCTCTGGCCGGACCGCGAATGCTCCTCAAGCGGCTCCGGGACACGATGGCGCGTGCCGAGTCCGTCGAAGTGACGCTGAGCGAGGTCGTGCGCCTCGTCGCCAACGAGATGGTGGCCGAGGTCTGCTCGATCTACCTGCTGCGGGCCGGCGAAGTGCTGGAGCTGTTCGCAACCCAGGGCCTCAACCCCTCGGCCGTCCACAGCACGCGACTGAGGGTCGGCGAGGGTCTGGTCGGCGACATTGCCGCCCACGGACGACCGCTGACACTCGACGATGCCCAGCGCCATCCGCAATTCGCCTACCGCCCTGAGACCGGCGAGGAAATCTACCACTCGCTGGCGGGCGTGCCGATCGTGCGCGCCGGCCGGGTGCTGGGCGTTCTGGTCGTGCAGAATCGCACCCGCCGCCAGTACGACGAGGAAGAGGTCGAGACGCTGCAGACCATCGCCATGGTGCTGGCGGAACTGGTCTCGGCCAGTCACGTCGTCAGTCCCAACGAGGTCCAGCAGGTCGATGGCATCGGGTTGCTGCCGCTGCGCGTCGACGGCGTGCAGCTGACGCCCGGGGTCGCGATCGGCCGCGCGGTGCTGCACGAGCCCCGTATCGTCATCCAGCGCGTGGTTGCCGAGGATGTCGAGCAGGAGCAGGTTCGCTTCCTCGAGGCGCTGCGCGGCGTGCGTGAGGATGTCGACCGCATGCTCGAGGCGCACGACATGCAGTCGGGCGAGCAGCGCGAGATCCTCGAGACCTTCCGCATGTTCGTCGACGACCGCGGCTGGGCCGAACGGGTGCGCGAAGCCATCGATTCGGGCCTCACCGCCGAGGCCGGCGTTCAGCGCGCCTTCGACGATGTCCGCACGCGTCTTGGCCAGTCGACCGATCCCTACATTCGCGAGCGGCTGAGCGACCTGCAGGATCTCAGCAACCGGCTGCTGCTGCGGCTCACCGGCCGTGTCGCCATCGATCCCAGCACCTTGCCCGACGACATGATCGTCGTCGCTCGCGACATGGGCCCGGCCGAGTTGCTCGACTACGACCGCAATCGTCTGCGCGGTGTCGTGCTGGAGGAAGGCTCGGCGCTCAGTCACGTGGCGATCGTGGCGCGGGCGCTCGACATTCCGGTGGTCGGCCGCGCGCCGAATGTGCTGTCGAGGGTCGAGGCCGGCGATGCGATCGTGGTCGACGGCGACAATGCACAGGTGCTGGTGCGGCCGGCCGAGGACATCCTCCAGACGGTCCATCTCGCGCTCGACGCCCGTGCCGAGCGGCGCCGCAAGTATGCGGCCCTGCGCGACCTGCCGCCGGCAACGCGCGACCAGGCGCGCATCTCGCTCAACATGAATGCCGGCCTGCTGATCGACATGCAGCATCTCGACGACACGGGCGCCGACGGTGTCGGTCTCTACCGGACCGAGATTCCGTTCATGGTGCGTTCGGAGTTTCCGGATGTCGATGCACAGGCCTGGCTCTATGGTCGCGTGCTCGACCTCGCGGACGGTCGGCCCGTGACTTTTCGCACGCTCGATGTAGGGGGTGACAAGGTCCTTCCCTACATCGACTCGTTCGGCGACGAAAATCCCGCGATGGGGTGGCGAGCCATCCGCATCGGGCTCGATCGTCCGGCGATGCTGCGCCGCCAGCTTCGCGCGATGATCCTTGCCGCCAATGGCCGCCCGTTGTCGATCATGTTCCCCATGATTGCGGAGGTCTCAGAATTGACGCGGGCGCGTCACCTGCTCGATCTCGAAATGGATCGTGCAAGGCGGCGCGGCCAGGTGGTGCCGGAGCGGCTGCGAGTGGGCGTCATGTTCGAAGTGCCGGCTCTGGCATGGCAACTCGACAGCCTCCTGCCCCAGGTCGATTTCATCTCGGTGGGCACGAACGATCTCCTGCAATTCCTCTACGCTGCCGATCGCGGCAACAGCCGGGTGGCCGGGCGCTACGACAGCTTGTCCCCAGCCCTGCTTCGACTGCTACATTTTGTAGTGAACAAGGTGCGCCCCGCCGGTGTGGACATCGCGGTGTGTGGCGAGATGGCGGGACGTCCGGTCGAGGCCCTGGCGTTGCTTGCGATCGGCGTACGTTCGCTTTCGATGTCACCGGGCGCGATCGGTCCTGTGAAGGCGATGATCCGTTCGCTCGATCTCAATGATGCGGTTGGTTTCATGAGCTCTGCGCTTGCGCAACCCGATCGTCCCATGCGTGAGACGTTGCGTCTCTTCGCCGCCGATCACGCGATCGAAATTTAACGACGGGAAGTCGAATCGCTTTTGCCCTGCCATGGGGCCTCTGCTAAGAGTCGCGACGAGGGGACAAGCAGGGAATATCAATGCCGGATCAGGTTGACTGGCGGGCGATTGAGCGCGAGGCCGGACCAGGCCAGGCGGTCGGTCGACTCCTACGCGATCAACGCGAGGCGCGCGGTCTGGACCTGACTCAAGTCGAGAAGAGCATCCGCATCCGGCGCGCCCACCTCGAAGCGATCGAGGAAGGCCGCTACGACGAGCTTCCCGGCGCCGCCTACATTCCCGCCTTCCTGAGGGCCTACGCCACCCATGTCGGTCTCGACCCCGAGAAGGTCATGACCGCCTATCATCTGTCGGGCGCGGTTCCCATCAAGCGTCCAGTGGCGCTGCCTGCCAATTTCCCGGTCGCCGACAGGCGCGCGCCGATCGGCCTCGCGGTCCTCACCGTCCTTCTGGTCGTCGGCGCCGGCTACGGCGTCTGGCACTATATGCCGCGCGATCAGGCCGTCGTGGCGCAGAAGGTTCCGCCCGTGCCGGACCGTCTTCTCTCCGAGCGCTCCAGCGCGCCGGCTGTTGCGCCCAATCCGTTCGTTGCCCAGATGCCGCCCGCGCCGGCTCCCGAAACACGCACCATCAACGGCTCGTTGCCTGCCCAGGTGTGGCCCGCGCCGCGCGCCGGAAGCGGTACCCCGGCTCCGGCCGCGACGCTGGCGCCGCCGCCGGTCGTCGTCGCCGTTCCCGCACCGCCGCCGCCGGTGGTGATGACTGTTCCGTCGATCGGCCAGGCGCAGGCCGCCCAGCCGCCCGTCCTGGTCGAGCCGCCGAAGCCGGTGGAGGAAGCCGTTGCCCGGCAGCCCGAGGCAACGCCGCTGCCCATTCCCGTCCGCGTCAATACGCCGATCAGCGTGAAGACCAACAGCTGGGTTGAACTGCGGGCGCCGAACGGCGACGTGCTGACGCAGACCTATGTGCGCGCCGGCGAAAGCTACGTCGTGCCCGCCGGTATCGCCTACCGCATCACCGAGGCCCGGTAGCACCTTTGTAATGCCCGGCGGCTGGCGGAGGCGCGGCCTCGCCGCTACATTGCGCTCATGAGCATCAGACCGTACCGCGACATCCAGCGCCGCAAGTCGCGGCGCGTGATGGTTGGGTCCGTGCCGGTGGGCGGCGATTCGCCGATCACCGTCCAGACCATGACCAACACGCTGACCGCGGACGCCGACGCGACCATCGCCCAGATCCGCCGCTGCGAAGAGGTGGGCGTGGACATCATCCGCGTATCCTGTCCCGACGAGGACTCGACCGCGGCGCTGCCGAAGATCGTGCGGGCCGCCAAGGTCCCGATCGTGGCCGACATCCACTTCCACTACAGGCGTGCCATCGAGGCGGCGGAGGCCGGCGCCGCCTGCCTGCGCATCAACCCGGGCAACATCGGCAGCGCCGAGCGCGTGCGCGAGGTCGTGAAGGCCGCCAAGGACCACGGCTGTTCCATGCGCATCGGCGTCAACGCCGGCTCGCTGGAGAAGGACCTGCTCGAGAAGTACGGAGAGCCGTGCCCCGAGGCGATGGTGGAGAGCGCGCTCGACCATGCGCGCATCCTGCAGGACCACGATTTCCACGAGTTCAAGATCAGCGTGAAGGCGTCCGACGTCTTCCTGGCGGTGGCGGCCTACCAGCAGCTCGCCGACGCGTGCGACTACCCGCTGCATGTCGGCGTCACCGAGGCGGGCGGCACGCGCACCGGCACGGTGAAATCGTCGATCGGCATGGGCTCGCTGCTGTGGGCTGGCATCGGCGACACGATTCGCGTCTCGCTCTCGGCCGAACCCGAGGAAGAGGTCCGCGTCGGCTTCGAGATGCTGAAGGCACTGAACCTGCGGCATCGCGGGGTCAACATCATCTCCTGCCCGTCCTGCGCGCGTCAGCAGTATGACGTCATCCGCACGGTCGAGGCGCTCGAGCAGCGCGTCGCCCACATCACCACGCCGATGACGGTGTCGGTGATCGGCTGCGTGGTGAACGGGCCGGGCGAGGCGCGCGAAACCGATATCGGCTTCACCGGCGGCGGCTCGAACACCCATCAGGTCTACATCGCCGGCGTCCCCCATCATCGACTGAAGGACGCCAACGTCGTCGACCACCTGGTCGGCCTGATCGAGAAGAAGGCGGCCGAGATCGAGGCCGCCAGGGTGGAAGAAGCCGAGCGACATCGCACTGCTGCCGAGTAGCGACCAGGCCTTTCCTTCCCGACGTTCTTCTTTCGAGGCGCTTTTCCGTGAGCAAGATGCAACCCGTGCGTGGCACGCACGATCTCCTCCCCGACGACTATCGGCGCTTCGCGCATGTCGTCGACACGGCGCGCGACGTGGCGCGCCTCTATGGCTATCGCGAGATGGCGACACCGATCTTCGAGTTCACCGAGCTGTTCGCCCGCGGCATCGGCGAGACGACCGACGTCGTGTCGAAGGAGATGTACACCTTCAAGGATCGCGGGGACGAATCGCTGACCCTGCGGCCTGAGTACACGGCCGGCATCTGCCGAGCCTTCGTGTCGAACGGCGAACTGGGCCAGCAGCTTCCGCTGAAGGTCTTCGCGGCGGGTCCGATGTTCCGCTACGAGCGCCCGCAGAAGGGACGGCAGCGCCAGTTCCATCAGATCGATCTCGAGGTGCTGGGCGCGCCCGAACCCGGGGCCGACATCGAGGTCATCTCGGTCGCGGCCGACATCCTGGACAGGCTGACGATCCTCGACCGCTGCGTGCTCAAGATCAATTCGCTCGGCGATCCGGAGAGCCGGGCGGGCTACCGCAAGGTCCTGACCGACTACTACTCCGGTCACGTGGACAAGCTCTCCGAGGATTCGCGCAATCGCCTGGCGCGCAATCCGCTGCGCATCCTCGACAGCAAGGACGAGGGCGACAAGGCGCTCAACGCCCATGCGCCGAGCTTCAGCGATCACCTGAACCAGGCGAGCCGCGATTTCTTCAAGTCGGTGCAGGACGGGCTCTCGGCCGCCGGCATCGCCTTCGAGGTCGATCCGGCGCTGGTGCGCGGCCTTGACTACTACACCCACACCGCCTTCGAGTTCGTGACGACCCATCTCGGTGCCCAGGGCACCGTGCTGGGCGGCGGGCGCTATGACGGGCTGATCGCCGAGCTGGGCGGACCGCCCACGGCCGGCATCGGCTGGGCGGGCGGCATCGAGCGCCTGATGATGCTGGCCGACGAGCCCAGGCCCCTGCCGCGGCCCGTCGTCATCGCCCCGCTGGGCGCGGCCGCCGAGGCCAGGGCGCTCGGCATCGCACGCAACCTGCGCAAGCAGGGCATCGTCGTCGAGCAGGACTATCGCGGCAACATGAAGCGGCGCATGCAGCGGGCCAACAAGCTCAATGCCCGCGCCGCCCTGATCATCGGCGACGACGAGCTGGCCAAGGGCGTCGCCCAGCTCAAGGACCTCGACAGCGGTACCCAGCGCGAAGTGCCGTTCGAGACTCTCGCGGAAGCCCTGAAGGTCTGAGATGTCGTTGTTGCTGAAACTCAACCAGGTCGTCACGCGCCATGCCGAGCTGCAGGCGGCGTTGTCCGCCGGCACGCTCGATTCGCAGAAGTTCGTCGCGGCCTCGAAGGAATATGCCGACCTCGGCCCGCTGGTCGAGGCGGTGAACGAGTGGCACAAGGCCGAGCGCGAATTGAAGGATGCGGAGGCGATGGCCGCCGATCCCGACATGAAGGCGATGGCCGAGGAAGAGGCGGAGGAACTGCGCAAGCGCCTGCCGGAGCTGGAACGCACTGTGAAGCGCATGCTCCTGCCCAAGGATGCGGCCGACGAAAAGAATGCCATCCTCGAAATCCGCGCCGGCACCGGCGGCGACGAGGCAGCGCTGTTCGCGGCCGATTTGTTCCGCATGTACCAGCGCTACGCGGCGGAGAAGGGCTGGAAATTCGAGGTCATGGAACTGTCGGACACCGGGATCGGCGGCTACCGCGAGGCGATCGCCACGGTGACCGGCCGCAGCGTGTTCGCCCGTCTCAAGTTCGAATCCGGCGTCCATCGCGTGCAGCGCGTCCCGGCGACGGAGGCCCAGGGCCGCATCCACACTTCGGCCGCGACGGTGGCGGTGCTGCCGGAGGCCGAGGAGGTCGACATCAAGATCGACGAGAAGGACCTGCGCATCGACGTGTTCCGCGCCTCGGGGCCGGGCGGCCAGTCGGTGAACACGACCGATTCGGCGGTGCGCATCACCCACATTCCGACCGGCGTGGTGGTCAGCCAGCAGGACGAGAAGAGCCAGCACAAGAATCGCGCCAAGGCGATGAAGATCCTGCGCGCCCGCCTCTACGACGCCGAGCGCCAGCGTCTCGACGATCTGCGCTCTGCCGATCGCAAGGGCCAGGTCGGCAGCGGCGACCGCAGCGAACGCATCCGTACCTACAACTTCCCGCAGAGCCGGGTGACCGATCACCGCATCAACCTCACCCTTTACAACCTCGCCGAGGTGCTGGACGGGCGCGGGCTGGACGCGATCGTCGACGCCCTGACGGCCGATGACGAGGCGTCGCGCCTGGCGGAGCTCGCGGCCTAGAGGTGGCGGAGGGCGCCTCCTACGACGCGCTCCTGCGTGACACGGCCGTCGCCCTGACGGCGGCCGGGATCGACAATGTGCGCTTCGAGGCCCGACTGCTGCTCAGTCACGCGACCGGGCTGACGATCGAGCAGCTGATTTCCCGCGGACCCGATGCTGCGCCTGCCGCCGCGGCGGCGACGCTGCGCGAACTCACGGCGCGGCGGGTGCGGCGCGAACCGATGGCCTACATCCTGGGCGAGCGGGAGTTCTGGGGCCTGCCGTTCAAGGTCTCGCCGGCGGTCCTCATTCCACGGCCCGACAGCGAGACGGTGATCGAGACGGTGATCGACCTGCTGCCCGACCGCAGCCGGAAGCTGCGGATTCTCGACCTCGGCCTCGGATCAGGCTGCCTTCTGCTCACCCTTCTGCGGGAGTATCCGCAGGCGACCGGCGTCGGGATCGATGCCTCGGAGGCGGCGCTCGCCATCGCCCGGGCCAACGCCGCGGCACTCGGCGTGGCACCGCGTGCGCGCCTGTCGACGGGTGACTGGAGGCAGGCCGGCTGGACGGAGCAACTGGAGGGGCCTTTCGACCTGCTGGTCTCCAATCCACCCTACATCGAGAGCGCCGCGGTGGAAGGGTTGATGCCGGAGGTGGCCGCCCATGAGCCGAGGCTCGCTCTGGACGGTGGTGCCGACGGGCTTGCGGCGTATCGCATCATCGCGTCGGAGGCGCCCCGGCTCGTCGTTCCGGGCGGCTGGGCGGTCGTCGAGGCAGGCGAGGGCCAGGCACCGGATATCGCGGCTCTTTTTGGCGCTGCGGGCCTGACGCCCAAGCCGCCCCGGCAGGATCTGGGCGGGATCGCCCGTGTCGTGCCGGCCCAGCAATAATCGGTTGGCAATCAGGGGGAATGAGACTAGGTTCCCTTTACCCCTTTGGGGGGGCCTCGGTCCGACCGGTCTGTAGCGGCGGACATCAACTCCCCTGAAATTCAGCCGTGACGGCGCCCGGGAAGGGCAGAGGGGCTCCAACAACATCCGTCCGGCGTGCAACTGGCCCTAGGTTAATGAGACCAAACAATCGTCAGCGGTCGCGCGGCGGTCGCAGTGGTGGCGGCGGCGGTGGCGGCGGTGGAAACAACCACCATCACAAGCCCCAGAATTACAATTCCAACCGTCCGGCTAATCGGAATCAGATTTTCGATAGCAGCGGCCCCGACGTCCGGGTTCGCGGCAACGCGCACCAGGTTTTCGACAAATATCAGTCGCTGGCCCGAGAGGCGGCGTCCTCCGGTGATCGCATTCTGGCCGAGTCCTACTGGCAATATGCCGATCACTATTACCGGATGATCCAGGCCCAGGGCGGCTTCGTCCAGCGCAACAACCTCGGTTGGGGCGAAAATGGCGAAGAAGGCCAACCCGATCAGCCGGGACAGCAGCCGGTACAGCAGCAAGGCCAGCCCGGCGGTCAGCCGCAGCAGAGTGGCAGCGATCATGCGCCGTCCAACGAGCGTGGTGGTCGCGGCGAACAGCCCGATCAGAACCAGGCCGACGAGGGTCAGGGCGATATTCGCCAGGCCGAGCATCGGCAGGCTGACAATCGCCAATCCGAGAATCGTCAATCGGATTCTCAAGCCGACAATCGCCAGGCCGACCGTCAGACCGACAATCGCCAATCCGATCGCCAATCCGATCGCCAATCTGATCGTCAGACCGACAATCGCCAATCCGATCGTCAATCTGATCGTCAGGCCGATCGTCAGGCCGAGCGTCGCCAGCCCGAACGTCGCCAGCCTGACCGTCGCCAGGCCGAGCAAGTCGAAGAAGAGCCCGGTCTGAACGGCGTGGCTTTTCTTCAGAAGGGC
>JBILYJ010000517.1:0-3988 GCA_044377795.1 Reyranella sp.
GGCCGCAGAGCCGACGCTGCTGGCATGGGACGGGCATGCGCGCCAGCAGTTCGCGGCCCCCATACGACAGGGCCGACACTCGCCTCGTTTCAGCCAGCCGGTCGGCCGGGCGGTGCCGCCGTCCTCGACCGACTGGACGTTAATGTCAGTCGTCTGCTTTCGTTCACCCAAGGGCGGTATGTGGATGATCATGTTCTCGCCGTGTCGTCCGGATGCTAAGGGGGCTCATCGTTGAACGATGAGTGACACGTGCCGAAAGTAGTCGTCAGAAAGTCGGGAATTCACGGCGAAGGCCTTTTTGCCGCCGAGGAAATTCCCTGGGGCACGAAGATCATCGAGTACAAGGGTGAGCGGATTGCCGATGGCGTCGCCTTGGCGCGGATCGCGGCCGGCGCCGACAGCATCTTCGAACTGGGAAGGAACGCGAATATCGACGGCTCTTCCGGGGGCAACGAAGCACGCTTTGCCAATCACCGCCGCCGGAACCCCAATGCCTTCATCCTTCGCGACGAGGGCCGGATCTGGATCGTTGCCGGGATTGAAGGCATCGCGAAGGGAGAGGAGATCACCTTCGACTACGGATCGACGTTCTATCCTCGGTGACGGGATAACGATGCGGCGAGAATCCCTTCGACGATTTCCTGGACGTTGAGCGCTTCCTCGAGCGTCGCGAGATGATGGGCCTCGCCGCGCGCCAGCCGGGCCACGCCCTCGAGCTGCCGCTTCAGCGCCAGCGGCCGGGCCCGCTCGTTGGGCATCGCATCCGGCGCGGGCTGCCACGAGCCGTCGGGCAGGCGGCGCTCCGCGATCGACCAGTCGCACAGGCGCACGGCGCCCCGGTCGCCCTCCAGCATCCAGACATTGTGATCGTCCTTCGCCGTCGCGCCGACGGCGCCGGAGAGCTTCACCGGCAGACCACCGGCGCGCAACGTGGCCGCGATACGCCGCTCGGACCGGCCGGGCTCGGGAAACCATGCCTCGCCGTTCAGGCCCTGCAGCGGCCCGACGAGACGCCGCGCCAGGAAGAGGAAGTGCGAGACGACCTCGCGCGTGAAGCCGCCCTGCGCCGGCTTGTCGAGCCACGCCACGGCGTCGGCCTGCCAGGGGCGCGGCCAGACCTTGAAGCCGACCTCGATGTCGATGCGTTGCGGCGTGCCGATCTCGCCCTTGTCGAGCCAGTCCCGCATCGCCGCCACGGCGAAGGAGGAGGCGAAGGGAAAGTTCACCGCGCCACGGTCGCCGGCCTCGGCAACGAAAGTCTGCGCGTCGGCGACATCGACCGAAAGCGGCTTCTCGCCGAAGAAGCTCTTGCCGGCGGCGAGGGCCGCGCGCGCGTGACCGAGATGCGAGGCCGGCGGCGAGGCGACATAGACGCAGTCGCTGGCCGCGATCACCGCCGCCGCGTCGGCCATCCGTTCGACCCTCGGGAAATTTCGCTCCATGCGCCGCATCGCGTCGGGCGAGGGATCCCAGATGCCGCACGCATGGACCAGGGCGGGATCCTGCTGAAGGATCGCGCCGAGCAGACGCTCGCCCATGATGCCGGCACCGATGATGCCGATCGCCACACTGTCGTTGGTCATGTCACTCACCTCATCAGGCCTTTGGCCAGTAGTGGCCGTCGGGCGTCGAGCGCTTGCCGAAGATCGCTTCGCCGACGCGCACCACGTCGGCGCCCTGGACGATCGCTTCCTCGAAATCGTTCGACATGCCCATCGACAGTTCCCTGATCGCGGGCTCGTGCCGGACGGCCGTATCGCGCAGCTCGCGCAGCCGCTCGAAGCAGGGGCGCACCTTGTCGAGGTCGGTGCTGAACACCGCCAGGGTCATCAGCCCGCGCGGCTTCAGCCGCGGGAAGCGCCGGAGCGCCTCGAGGTAGGGCAGCAGCTCGCCGGGCTGCAGGCCGTACTTGCTCTCCTCGCCAGACGTGTTCACCTGGACATAGACGTCGAGTGAGCGATCCTCCCGGTCGAGGCGCGCGTCGAGCATCTCGGCCAGCCGCTCGCTGTCGAGCGCGTGGAATTCCCGGGCGAAGCGGGTCAGGTACTTGACCTTGTTGGTCTGCAGGTGCCCGACGATGCTCCAGCCGATGTCGAGGTCCGCGAGTTCGGCGCGCTTGGCCACCGCTTCCTGGATCTTGTTCTCGCCGAAGTCGCGGATGCCGGCCGCATGGGCGAAGCGCAGCATGTGGGCCGGCACCGTCTTGGTGATCGGCAGCAGCCGCACCGTCTCGCGCGGCCGGCCGGCGCGGGCGCAGGCGTGCGCGATCCGCTCCTCCACGGAGGCGAGGTTGCGGCTGAACATGGCGAGAGGGTCGGGGCCGAAGCGCTTGATGTCTTCTGCTGTCAGGCTTGGCGTGGGGGCTGGGGAATTCATGGTATCCGGATGGGTCGCCCGGCAGAGATACCTTAGTCGAGCTTGCGCGTCGCCATGAACACGCCGATGGCGACGGCGAGCGACACGGTCGACACCACGATGACGACCGGCCAGACGAGACCATTGAGAAAATCCAACATGGAGCCTGGACGAGCGGGGCGGCTGTGCGTTCCTGCCTTCCTGGCTCTGCTCTGCGGATCATTGCGGGTAGGCCCGTGGGCTCGGGCAACGCGTCAGGGCCGCCCGATTTCCGACATCGCGCGCTTCAGGGGCTCGCCGGAGATCTGCAGCCAGCTGTGATGCATCGGATCGCCGAGCTGCAGGATCAGGAAGATCGCGCCGGTCACCGCCAGCGAAGAGAGGAAAAAGCTGGCGATCACCGTCAGGTTCGGCGGGGCGAACACGCCGAAGCTCAGGAACACCAGGAACAGCCAGAAGATGAGCACGACGAGGAACGGGGTGGGTACCGTCGTACCGGGATTTTCCCACAGCAGCCAGCGCTCGGCGTAGATCTGGTTGGTGAGGTTGAGCGCCTGGGCGGCCAGCGCCGTGTGTCGCCGGTCGGGAAGGTCGAGCGACAGGATGGAATCGGCCAGCCTGTCGAGAAGGTCGGCGCTGATTCGCGCATCCAGGCGCGGCGGCGGGTTGGCGGGGAACAGCTCCTCCTTCTTGTGCCCGGCATAGGCGCGCAGGCTGCCGCGTGCCTCGCTCGCCTCCGGCCCGTAGGAGCGCAGCAGATGGTCGAGCTGGACGATGTCGGCGCCGAGCTTGGTCACGATGCCGGCGTTGACCGAGTAGGCGCCGTTGGCGGCCGACAGCATGAGGGCCAGCACCAGCGAGGTCAGCGACGCCACGATGGCGGCCGCCAGCTTGACCACCGCGCCCGATTCCTTGGTGAGGTGGTGCTGGGGCAGGGCACGCGCAGCGTAGAGCCCGATCAGTCCACCCCCGAACATGGCGACCAGCGCGAACAGGCAGATGAGCATGTACGAGCGATCCAGCATCCCACCTGATAGCAGGGCGGGAGGGGGCGCGCCCGCCCGCATTCACGATCGTCTCGCGCCGTCTCGCTGCGCGGCCGGGTTTGTTGCGTCGTCGAAGGCGCGAGACATAGTATCGCCCCGCCCGCTTGCAGGAGGACGAAGAATGGCCGCGCTGCTGAACGAAACCGACCTGATCGATCGCATCCTGGCGCACATCGACGGCAAGACGACGGACAAGGGCAGCGTGGTCTGGCGCGAACCGGTCGAGAACTATCATTCGCCCGAGCGCTTCGCGGCCGAGATCGAGGTGCTGCGGCGCGTGCCGATGGCCTTCTGTCCTTCGGCGGCCCTGCCTGAACCTGGCTCCTACATTGCGCGCACGACAGTCGGCACGCCGCTCCTGGTGGTGCGCGGCGCCGACGGCGTGGTGCGCGGCTTCCGCAACGCCTGCCGCCATCGCGGCATGAAGCTGGAGGAGGGCGAGGGCTGCAAGCGCGCCTTCGCCTGTCCCTATCACGCCTGGACCTACGGTCTCGACGGCTCGCTGCGGCATATTCCGGGTGAGGACGGTTTCCCCGGCCTCGACAAGGAAGCGCACGGGCTCGTGCCGGTGGCGGCGGTGCAGGAGA
>JBILYJ010000519.1:0-3965 GCA_044377795.1 Reyranella sp.
GCACCCCCGGTTCCATTCTTCCCTGCGCCGTTTCCGCGGGCGGCATCGTGACCTCGACCGATCCCTGCTCGACCGCGACGGTGACGGCCTCTTCGGCGAGCCGGACGTTGAAGGCCTTTCCCGTGACGACGACCGACACGCCGCCCGCCTTCACCGTGAAGGGTCGCGTGTCGCCGGGCTTCACGTTGAAGAAAGCTTCCCCCGAGCGGAGCTTCACCAGCCGGCCGGACTCGCTGAATTGCTCGTCGAGGGCGCTGGCGGCTCCCAGCTCGACGTGCGACCCGTCCGGCAGGTCGACGGTGCGGTGCTCGGCCGTGGTCGTCACGTGATCCACACCGAAGCCCATCACACGCGAGGGCAAGTAGACGGAAAGCACCAGCACCGCGAGCAGCAAGACAGCCACCATCGGCCAGCGCGGTCCGCGGGCCGGTCGCGACGGGCCGCGCGACAGGCGCCTGCTCTCTCTTGCCCGCCGAAAAAATTCCCTGTCCGGCCTGCCTGCCGCCATCTTCCACTCACCCGAACCGGCATCGATGTTGAACCATGTCCCACCATGGACGATCAGCCGGTGAATCAATCCCGACCCTGTTCTATGCCAGGATGAGGCGTCGGTCGATGACAGCGCGAAGGCGGAGCGCTCGCGCCGTCGCACCGGGCATTGTTGCACTCACGCGGAATGCACTACTCTGCCCGAGTCCGAACCAGGGGCGAAAATGTCGAACGACCACGACCACGATCATCACCATGACCACGAGCACGGGTCCGAGCTGTCGGAGATGCAGCTCCGGGTCCGCGCGCTCGAAACCATCCTGACCGAAAAGGGCTACGTCGATCCGGCCGCGCTCGATTCGATCATCGAGACCTACGAGACGAAGATCGGCCCGCATATCGGCGCGCAGGTGGTGGCGCGGGCCTGGGTCGACCCCGGATTCCGCGAAGCGCTGCTCGCCGACGCCAGCAAGGCGATCGCCCGGCTCGGGCTGCAGCAGAAGGTCGGCGACCACCTGATTGCCGTCGAGAACACGCCCTCCACACACAACATGATCGTCTGCACCCTGTGCTCCTGCTACCCGTGGGACCTGCTGGGCCTGCCGCCGGCCTGGTACAAATCCGCGCCCTACCGCTCCCGCACCGTCAAGGAGCCGCGCAAGGTGCTGGCCGATTTCGGCCTGACGCTGCCCGACGAGACGAAGGTGCGCGTTTGGGATTCCACAGCCGAGACGCGGTTCATCGTGCTGCCGATGCGGCCCGCCGCGACCGAAGGCTGGTCCGAGGAGAAGCTCGCCTCCCTCGTCACCCGCGATTCGATGATCGGCACCGGCTTTCCGAAGGCGGCGAACGAGGTGACGGCATGAACGGCGTGCACGACATGGGCGGCATGGACGGCTTCGGCAAGGTCGCGCCCGAGCCGCATGAGGTGCCGTTCCATGCCGAGTGGCAGGCACGCTCCTTCGCGCTCAACCGGGTCATGGGCTCGGCCGGTGAATGGAACATCGACGTCGGCCGCCACTGGATCGAGACCCTGCCGCCCGCCGTCTATCTCTCCTCCTCGTATTACAGGAAGTGGTTCCTGCGTCTCGAACGCCTCTGCCTGGACCGCGGCCTCGTCTCCGAGGCCGAGTTGGCGAGCGGTCGTTCGAGCGGACCGGGCCGGCCGCTGAAGCGCAAGCCGCTGTCGGGTCCGCAGGCCGGCGCGGCCGTGAGCCGCCCGAACCACGACCAGCCGCCCCGCGCGCCGGCTGTTTTCACGGTCGGCCAGAAGGTACGGGCCCGCAAGATCCATCCCCGCTCCCACACGCGACTGCCGCGGTTCGCCCGCGGCCATGTCGGCACGATCGAGCGCATCCAGGGCTGCCACACCTTTCCCGACGCGATGGTCGAGAAGGGGATCGAGCAGGGCGAATGGCTCTACACGGTCGTGTTCGACGGGCGGGAACTGTGGGGCCCCGACGCCGAGGACGGCACCAGCGTTTCCATAGAGGCGTTCGAGCCCTACCTGGAGCCGGCGTGATGGCGTCGGAGATCGAGGCGGTTCGCAGGGCCCTGCAAACCGTTCCGGGCATCCCTTGCGCCGGTGAGGCGCCGGTCTTCGCCGAACCGTGGCAGGCGCAGGCCTTCGCCATGGCGCTGACGCTGCAACAGCGCGGCGTGTTCTCGTGGAACGAATGGGCCGATGAGCTCGGCGCTCAGATCAAGGCTGCCATCGCCCAGGGCGATCCCGACGACGGCACGACCTACTACCGCCACTGGCTGACGACGCTCGAACGGCTGGTGGCCCGCAAGGGCATTGCCTCCCCGGAGACGCTCGACCGCTACTATCACGCATGGGATCATGCGGCGGATCGTACGCCGCACGGCCAGACAATCGAACTCAAGGCAGATGATTTTCGATAACTCAGCGAGTCTTCTCCGCGATTGACGGGTGCGGAGAACATCCATGCCGTGAAGGCCTGGACCAAGGTCCAGCTCAAAACGATGCCCGAGCACCACGATCGCCAGGCGCACCCCCGCAGAGCGCTAGCGAGCCGTCCTGTCACGCCCCCGAAAGCGACTGCCGTCACGCGCGCCGCTACCACCGACCGCCCGAGTCATGTCGGCCCAGGTGCCGAGGCGCACGAGCTGCGGTCGAAGGTAAGGCTTCCTCGCCTCGCCAATCCCGGCCTCAGCGACCGCCGCTTCTTCTTCCGAGTCGGCAGTTCGATGGTCCATCGTGGATTTTCCCCCGGCCGCGCCAGAGTTTTACAGTGTTTACCTGGGAAGTGCTACAGGCCGGCCCGGGTCCGCAGGCCTTTCGGAATCGGCCAAGAGAAGATTACAGCGGTGACGGCCTCACCGAAGCCAACCTGTTGAGACGCCACCGCCAGGCGCACCCGCAGCGCGCTACCACGCCGTCCTGAATCCGAAGGGGAAGCGGCCTCCGTCGGCCGAACCGCGATAACCGACCTTGCGGGTCATGTCGGCCAGCGTGCCGAGGCGGACCAGTTGCGGCCGCAGGTATGGCTTCTTCGTCTCGCAGATTCCGGTCGCGGCGATCACCTGTTCATCATCGGAATCGGCCGTTCGCTGGCTCATCTTGCTCCCCATCACCGCCAGGTGCACCCGCGGCGCGCTAAAAAGTGCCCGTCCTGAAACGCTGCGGGAATCGGCCACCGTCGGCCGAACCGCGATAGCCGACCGTGCGGGTCATGTCGGCCAAGGTGCCGAGGCGCACGAGCTGCGGTGACAAGTAAGGCTTCTTCGTCCGGGCGATCTCGGCCGCGACGATCGCTTCTTCATGGCCCGCGTCGGCAGTTCGCTGGTTCATCGTGTTTCATCCCCATCAACCCCTTGAATTTTACAGTGTCTTCATGGGCAGCGCTACACGCCGCTGCTGCGGCGGCGGCGGCGGGGCGCCTTTCGGAATCATCCTGGAAAAGCGGGCGACCATGTCGCGCTTTTCCTCGCCGGTCGGAGCCCCTAGAACCACCTATCCGGGGAGCATCATCAGCAGAGGACAAGCCCTTGAGTGGTCGAACGATGGCGAATGCCATCATGATGTCCGTCTCCATTCTGATCGGTTTGATTTTCGCCGAGGGCGCCGCGCGCGTACTGGCGGGATTGCCCCTCACCCAGCTCGAACTGCCCGTCCGCCGGGTGAACATCGGCAACGACACGACGGCCGAGCGCCTCGACGACGTGCCGCGCGCCGCCTCGGTGGAACGCGCCTGGTTCTTCACCGATCCGCCGCCGCTGCCCAACCGCAAGCCGGTGCCGCCCGATGCGATGGAACTCGACCGCGCACTGCAGAAGGCGGGCACGCCGTTCCAGTCCCCGGAAGCCTTCAAGATCTGGAACTCGGTGCTGGTGGGCGATCCCTGCAAGAGTCCGTTCTTCGCCAACGCGCCGGGCTCGCTCGAACTCTTCGACCCCGAGGACGGCAAGCCCAACCCGCCCTTCCGCTTCAAGCCGAACACCACCTCGCCGAT
>JBILYJ010000520.1:0-3962 GCA_044377795.1 Reyranella sp.
CTAGTTGCCGGGCCCGCGCTCCATCGAGAAGGGCTGCCAGCGCTGCAGCCTGGACTTCTCCAGCACCGTCGGATTGACGCAGGCGCGCGGCCACTTGCCGCCCAGGACCAGCGCGAGTTCGGCGCCGACGCGGCGCTTGCGCGCGGGATCGAAGCGGCTCGAGGCCGAGGCGACGTGAGCGGTGAGGATCACGTTGTCCATCGCGAGCAGGGGGTTGTTGTGGCCGACCGGCTCGGTCTCCAGCACGTCGAGGCCGGCGCCGGCGATCCAGCCCTCCTGCAGTGCCTTGATCATGGCCGGCTCGTCGACCGTCGAGCCGCGACCTGTGTTCACGAACAGCGCCGTCTTCTTCATTTGGCGGAAGTGCTGCTCCTTCATCAGGTGGTGGGCATCTTTGGTGCCGGGCGCGTGCATGCTGACGATGTCGGAACGCTGCAGCAGCTCGTCGTAGCCGACCGGCTGGACGCCGTAGTCGGACATGACCAGCTCCTCGATATAGGGATCGTAGGCCAGCATCTGGAAGCCGAACGGCGCGGCGCGCTTGGCGACGGCGCGGGCGACATGGCCGAACGAGATGAAGCCCAGGGTCATGCCCATCAGGCGCGGGAACTGGTAGAGGTGCGGCCGGCCCTTGGCCCACTCGCCCTTGCGTACCATCTGGTCCTGCACCACGAGGCGCCGCCAGCTCGCCAGGATCAGGGTCATGGCATGGTCGGCCACTTCCTCGATGAAGGTGTCGGGCACGTTGGTGACCGGGATGCCGAGCTGGGTGGCCACGTCGACGTCGACCGAATCGACTCCGACGCTGCCCAGCGACACCACTTTCAGCTTCTTGCCGGCCTCGATGACCTTGGCGGTGATGCGTGGACGGCCCTTGCCGTAGATGGCGTCGGCATCGGCCACCGCCTTGATGAGCTCGGCCTCGTCTCCCGAAACCTCGACGATCTCCGCACCGATGGGCCCAAGTGTCTCCATTTCCAGCGAATGATCTGTTTTTCCCGGTCCCGTCGTCACGATCTTGAAACGCGCCACGTGTTGTCTCCTCCGTCGATTTGGCGGCACTCTAGCGCAATCCAGCGGCCGTCCAACCACGGTGAATGAACATGCCTGCGCCCAAGAATGTCCTGTTGATCGTCGTCGACCAGTGGCGCGGCCTGATGTTGCCCAAGCTCGGGGCGGACTATCTGAAGCTGCCCAATCTCGACCGGCTGTGCGCCGAGGGCGTCACCTTCCGCAATCATTTCACGCAAGGCGTGCCCTGCGGCCCGGCGCGCGCCAGCCTGCTGACCGGCCAGTACATGATGAACCATCGTGCGGTGCAGAACACGATTCCGCTCTCCTCGCGCTTCACCAACCTGGCGCACGAGCTCCGACGCGGCGGCTACGATCCCGCGCTCGTGGGTTACACGACCACGACGCCCGATCCGCGCCACACTGCCCCCGCCGATCCGCGCTTCTTCGTGCTGGGCGACATCATGGAGGGCTTCCATTCGGTCGGCGGCTTCGAGAACCGCGACGCCTACTTCGGCTGGGTCGCCAGCCAGGGCTTCGAACTGCCGAAGACTCGCGAGGAGATCTGGCTGCCGCAAGGAGAGCCGGGCGCCGGCGCGACCGGCCGGCCGGCCGTCATTCCCAAGGAACTGTCCGACACGGCCTGGTTCACCGAGCGCGGCCTCGATTATCTGCGGGGGCGCGGCGGCAAGCCGTGGTTCCTGCATCTCGGCTACTACCGGCCGCATCCGCCGTTCATCGCGCCCGAGCCCTATAACTCCCTGTATCGGCCCGAGGACATGCCGAAGCCGGTTCGCGCCTCGTCCGCTGCGGAAGAGGGCAAGCAGAATGCGCTGCTGGACTACTATGTGCGCAACATCAAGCAGGCGAGCTTCTTCCAGGACGGACAGGCGCTCGGTTCGGACATGACCGAGGCCGAGGTGGCGCAGATGCGCGCCACCTATTGCGGCCTGATGAGCGAGATCGACGATCACCTGGGCCGCGTGTTCGACTATCTGAAGCAGACGGGCCAGTGGGACGACACGCTGATCGTCTTCACCTGCGATCATGGCGAGCAGGGCGGCGACCATCACCTGCTGGGCAAGATCGGCTACTTCGACGAATCCTATCGCATCCCGATGGTCATCCGCGATCCGCGGGCCGAGGCAAACGGTACCCGTGGCACGATCGTCGATCGCTTCACCGAGACCATCGACACCATGCCGACGATCCTCGATTGGATGGGGCTGCCGGTGCCGCGCCAGTGCGACGGGCGGTCGCTGACTCCCTTCTGCGAAGGCACGGTGCCGGCCGACTGGCGCACCGAGGTGCACTACGAATTCGACTTCCGCGACCTCCATTACAGCAAGCCTGAATCGGCGCTGGGTGTGCCGATGGACAAGTGCTCGCTCGCCGTCGTGCAGGACGAGAACTTCAAGTACGTGCACTTCGCGGCCCTGCCGCCGCTCCTGTTCGACCTCCGGAAGGACCCCGGCCAGTTCGTCAACTGTGCCGCCGATCCGGCCTATGCCGCGACAGTCGCTGACTATGCCCGCAAGATGCTGGACTGGCGGCTGGGCTATGCGGAGCGCACCCTGACCGGCTATCGCGCCACGCCGCAAGGGCTGGAGGTGCGCGCGGCCTGAGCCGGCGCTAAGCTCGGCGGTATGAAAGAGGAAGCCTACCGCCGTCCCGCTGCAGGACATCACCCGCCCAATCTCTCGCCGGCCTACAAGTCGACGGTCAGCCGATCGCCCTCGAAGCCGGCGATCGTGCTGCCGCACACCCTGTCCGAGATCACCGGGCCGCTGCTGCGCGAGGAGCGGCTCGACGCGGGCGAGAACGATCTCACGCGCCGGCGCATGGGCGAGCCGCTCGGCGAACGCATCATCGTGCACGGTCGCGTCCTAGACGAGGAAGGCAGGCCAGTCCCCGGGGCGCTGGTCGAGATCTGGCAGTGCAATGCGGCCGGCCGCTACCATCATCCCGGCGACCAGCACGATGCGCCGCTCGACCCGAATTTCTACGGCGGCGGCCGCGCCCGCGCCGATGCCGACGGCACTTACAGGTTCATCACCATCAAGCCCGGCGCCTATCCGTGGGGCAACCACCACAATGCCTGGCGGCCGGCGCACATCCATTTCTCGCTGTTCGGGCCCGCCTTCGCCACGCGCCTGATCACGCAGATGTATTTCCAGAACGATCCGCTGCTCGCCTTCGACCCGATCTACAACTCGGTGCCGGAAGGCGCCCGGGAGCGGCTGCAGGCGGCCTTCGACATGGACGCGACGCAGCCGGGCTGGGCGTTGGGATATCGCTTCGACATCGTGCTGCGCGGCTGCGACGCCACGCCGATGGAGAACCCATGAGCCGGGCACTGACGCCGTCGCAGACGATCGGCCCGTTCTACTTCGGCACGGTCACGAACACCTATCGCCAGGACCTGGCGATGCCCGGCGTCGCGGGCGAAAAGATCGAGATCGCGCTCACCTTGCACGACGCCGAGGGCGCGATCGTGCCGGACGGCCTGCTCGAGATCTGGCAGGCCAACAGCCACGGCCGCTACAACCATCCCGAGGATCGCCGCAACCTTCCGCTCGATCCCGGCTTCGAAGGATTCGGCCGTGCCTCGACCGATCCCTCGGGCTGCGCGCGCTTCGGCACGGTAAAGCCCGGCCGCGTGCCGTGGCCGGCCGGCGGCCTGCAGGCAGCGCACATCAACATCTCCGTGTTTGCGCGCGGCGTCCTCAATCGTCTCGCGACGCGCCTCTATTTCGAGGGCGATCCCGCGCTGGCCGAAGATCCCGTACTGAAGCTCGTCGATCCCTCGCGCCGGGCCACGCTGATCGCGACGCGCGATGAGGCCGGCGTCTGGCGGCTGCCCCTGTACCTGGGTGGGCCGAACGAAACCGTCTTCTTCGATTGCTGAACCCATGACGGTTCGTCTGGTCTCTGCGTTGGGTTCTTCGGCG
>JBILYJ010000521.1:0-3955 GCA_044377795.1 Reyranella sp.
CTTCTCCTGCCAGAACGGCTTCTGCCCCTCCTTCGTGAGCGTCGTGGGCGGCACGCTGAAGAAGGGCAAGGCGGTGACCGCGAAGAAGACCGACGGCGCCGCCGCGCCGGAGCCGGAGATGCCGGCCGCCCCGACGCTGCCGTCGGTCGAGGACAAGCCCTATGGCGTCCTCATCACCGGCATCGGCGGCACCGGCGTCGTCACCATCGGCGCCATCATGGGCATGGCCGCCCATATCGAGGGCAAGGGCGCGACCGTGCTCGACCAGCTCGGCATGGCGCAGAAGGGCGGCGCGGTGATCAGCCATGTCCGCATCGGCGCCACCCCTGAAGCACTCCACGCCGTGCGCCTGGCCGCCGGCGGCGCCAACGTGCTGCTGGGCTGCGACCTGGTCGTCAGCGCCAGCCCCAATGCGCTGGCCAGCCTCGAGCCCGGCGTCTCGCACGCCGTCGTCAACACGCACGAGACCATCACCGGTGAGTTCACGCGCCATCCCGACCTCGCCTTCCCGACCAACACGCTGAAACTCTCGGTCGAGGCCGCGGCCGGCGCCGACGGGGTCGAGTTCCTCGACGCCACCGGCATCGCCACCGCGCTGATGGGCGATTCGATCGCCACCAACATGTTCGTGCTGGGCTATGCCTATCAGAAGGGCCTGATCCCGCTCAGCGACGAGTCGATCGAGCGCGCCATCGAGCTGAACGGCGCCGCCGTGCCGATGAACCTGGCGGCCTTCCGCTGGGGCCGCCGCGCCGCCGCCGACCGCGCCGCGGTCGAAAAGCTCGTTGCGCCGAAGGCGACCAAGGACAATGTCGTCGCCTTTACGCGCACGCAGCCGAAGACGCTCGACGAGATCGTGGCCTCGCGCACGAAGCATCTCACCGGCTACCAGAACGCGGCGCTGGCCCAGCGCTACAAGGCGCTGGTCGACAAGGTGCGCACCGCCGAGACGAAGATCGGCCAGACCGGCCTCGCCGAGGCCGTCGCGCTCTATTACGCGAAGCTCCTGTCCTACAAGGACGAGTACGAGGTGGCGCGCCTCTACACCGAGGCCGCCTTCCAGGCCGGCCTCAGCAAGCAGTTCGACGGCGACTACAAGCTAAAATTCCACCTCGCCCCGCCGCTCTTCTCCAGCCGCGACCCGCAGACCGGCCAGCTCATCAAGCAGGAGTTCGGCGCGTGGATGCTCCCGGCTTTCCGGATGCTGGCGAAGCTCAAGGGCCTGCGCGGCACCAGGTTCGACGTGTTCGGCTACACCGAGGAACGCAAGACCGAGCGCCGCCTGATCGCCGACTACGAGACGCTGATCGACGAGCTGCTGGCGACGCTATCCGCCCAGAACCACCCGCTGGCGATCAAACTCGCCTCCATCCCCGACGACATCCGCGGCTACGGCCACGTGAAGGACGCGCATCTGGAGAAGGCGAAGAAGAAGGAAGCCGACCTGCTCCACCAGTGGCGCAATCCGGAGGCGATGAAGGCAGCGGCGGAGTAGTCGTTATTCTGAGAGAACCTAGGGCCTCGTCCCGATCTTTTCGGCGCCCAATAACCGCCGTAAACGCTATGATCGTAGCCCTGTGCGGGCAAACTATCTGCGGCAAAACTCGACCGCGCGGCGCCACAAGGCGTTACCGGCGTCGAGCAACCATAGCGAGGGCGCTGCCAGATCCCTCTTCGGCAGCATCTCTTCTCGGCTCCTCCAGCACCCACTTCAGCGCGATCGAGGCGTCGACGGCGATGGATATCGGGCGTCGCGATCCTCGCGGATGAGGTCGGCCGATTCGCCCTGTATCCTGCCGGCAGTCCCGGCGCGCAGGCGCGCTGCGCGCTTGCGGAACTCGGCGCGCCCGCTGCGCAGGGCCACTTCCAGGATCACGCGGTGCTCGGCCTCGGCGCTGCGGCCGTTGGCGGCGGCGTGTTTCTCGAGAGCCAGAACGAGGGCTTCGGGGATGTCTCGGATCAGGAGCTGCGCCATGGCTGAATGCTATCACATATCACGCGCGGAAAATGTCGATCAGCCGGCCGTCGAAGAAGCCAAGTCCAGGTTAAAAACGAAACAAACGAAATAAACGAATCATTCGAATTGAGAGTCGCAGCCCCCCGAATCGGTATCTTGGTACCGCTGACGGGTCGATGTCGCCGGCCGTAACCTGCAAAATGCCTGTTTCAACAGCCGGACAGAGCCCATTGCACCCGGCCAAATCCGCGTCATGCTCTCCCTCAAAAGGAGGAATGCACCATGAAATTCGGCATCTTCTACGAGCTGCAACTGCCCCGCCCATGGGCGCCCGGCGACGAGCATCGGCTCTACCAGAACGCGCTCGACCAGGTCGAGCTGGCGGATCGGCTGGGCTACGACCATGCGTGGCAGGTCGAGCATCACTTCCTCGAAGAGTATTCCCACTCGCCCTCGCCTGAATCGTTCCTCGCAGCGGCGAGCCAGCGGACCAAGAACATCCGGCTGGGTCATGGCATCTTCCAGGTGACGACCAACCATCCGACTCGGGTGGCCGAGCGGGTCGCGACGCTCGACCTGCTGTCGAACGGGCGCTGCGAATTCGGCATGGGCGAGAGCGCCTCGATCACCGAGCTCGAGCCGTTCGGCGTCACCATGGAGAACAAGCGCGAGATCTTCGAGGAAGCGGTCCGCGCCATCATGCCGATGTTCAAGGACGGGCCCAGCGAGCATGCGGGCAAGACCTGGAACATCCCGCTGCGCATGGTCGTGCCGAAGCCGCTGCAGAAGCCGCACCCGCCGCTCTGGGTCGCCTGCTCGCAGCTGCAGACGCTGACCAAGGCCGGCGAATGGGGCATGGGGGCGCTGGGCTTCCAGTTCGTCTCGGCCGACGCTGCGCATGCCTGGGTGCATGCCTACTACAACGCCTTCGTGAAGCGGCAGAAGAAGCTCGCCGACTACAAGAGCAACCCCAACATCGCGCTGGTCAGCTTCTTCATGTGCGCCAGGACCGACGAGGAAGCCCGCGCCCGCGCCGACGGCGACACCTTCTTCCAGTTCGCGCTGCGCTTCTACGGCCAGTCCGCCGACCGGCGCCGGCCGGCCGCCGGCACGGTCAACATGTGGGAAGAGTACGAGAAGTGGAAGAAGGCCAACCCGGAGCAGCACGCGGCCTCGCTGCGCGGCGGGCTGATTGGCTCGCCCGACACGATCCGGCGCAAGCTGAAGAAGTTCCAGGAGTCGAACATCGACCAGGTCGTGCTGCTGAACCAGGCCGGCAAGAACCGCCACGAGGACATCTGCGAATCGCTGGAGCTGTTCGCGAAGGAAGTGATGCCCGAGTTCCAGGGCGCGCACCCCGCGCTGCTGAAGTGGAAGGAGCAGGTCCTGAACCGCGAGATCGACCTGGCGGAGATCGACACGACCGCCTTCACCGACCGCTACGGCGGCACGATGAAGGGCATCGCCCCCGTAAAGCAGGCGGCCACCCAGGGCGTCCGCGCCGCCGAGTAACGACGCGCCGAGCTTCGACCCTCAACCTCATGCTGAGGCGCGCTCTGCAAGAGCGCGTCTCGAAGGATGGGCAACAGGCAAGGTGCACGTTCCCACCCTTCGAGACGCAGCGCGGCGCGATGCCCCTCTGGCTGAGGTGGATGGGGAGCGGCAAGTAGAAAGAGTCTCTACAGCGCCTAGGCCATGAAACAGCCCCCGCCGGTCGCAGCAATGTCACAGCCGGCGTCATGCCCTCGCCGCTTC
This sequence comes from Reyranella sp., assembly GCA_044377795.1. GTDB lineage: Bacteria > Pseudomonadota > Alphaproteobacteria > Reyranellales > Reyranellaceae > Reyranella. Next base: position 3,713 of record JBILYJ010000521.1, read on the forward strand.
CGTCAGCTAATCAACCTTCAGAGGAGAAACCGCACCGCGGATGCGGCCAGTTGAGCTTGCCCTGCACGCAGGAAGGGGCCTCTAGTCATGCGAGGGGAAGACGATGACACGCAGCCTGGATGCTCCACTCATACCAACCGTCTGAACCGATGACTCTTATGTGATTTGCGCTGGAGGTCGGGGCTCGATTCTTTGAAGCGACAGCGTCGTTTAGGAGGTCGAGATGTCGTTGGCGATCACGCG
>JBILYJ010000522.1:0-3942 GCA_044377795.1 Reyranella sp.
TCATGCGGCGGGCGGAGATGTCGACCGCCGTTACCTGGGCGCCCGCGGCGCAGAGCTGCATCGTCTTGCCGCCCGGCGCGGCGCAGAGATCGGCGACCCGCTTGTCGGTGACGTCGCCCAGCAGCCTCACGGGCAGGGCGGCGGCGGCGTCCTGCACCCACCAGATGCCTTCGGCAAAGCCCGGCAGCTCGGCGATATGGCCGCCGCCCTTTCGCCGCAGCGTACCGGTCGGAAGCTTCTCGGCCTCGAGTTGGCCCGCCCAGAAATCGGCATCGCGGCGGACGGTGAGGTCGAGCGGCGCCTCGTGCAGGTGCGCCGACGCGATGGCGCGCGTCGTATCCTCGCCATAGGCGTGGATCCAGCTTTCCCACAGCCAGCGCGGTGTGTTGAGGCGGGCAGGATCGCGATCGACCAGCAGGGCGTCGCCGTCGCGTGAGATCCGGCGCAGCACGGCGTTGATCAGGCCCTTCAGGTGATGCAGGCCGGCATCCTCGACCAGGCGTACCGAGGTATCGACCGCGGCGTGCGGCGGCGTGCCGAGGAACATCAGCTGGGCGGCGCCCAGCCGCAGCACCTGGCGGCCGACCGCGTTCGCACCGTCCAGGGGCTTGGTGATCAGGCCCGACAGCACGCCCTCGATCTCGCCCAGGTGGCGCACGGTAGTGGCCAGCAACAGCCGCACGAAGGCGCGGTCGCGCGGATCGAGGGCGGTGAAGCCGCGATGGCCGGCCAGCGCATCGTCGAGCGGCTGGCCCTTGTCGAGACAGGCCATCAGCACATCGACTGCGGCGCGGCGGGAAGCGAGAGGGGTAGCATCCATCGTGCGGCGCTATAGCCGCCGCGCGCGCCGTTGTCATCGCCGCCCTGTCTGGGCAGTGTGCCGCCCGAAAGGATTTCCTGCATGAAGAGCGTGAGTTCCTACCTGGGCGACTGGTGGCGGCTGGTCGTTCCCTATTTCCGTTCGGAGGAACGCTGGATCGCCATCGTCCTGCTGGTGGGCGCGATCGGGCTCACCCTGGCGAGCGTGACGGTCAACGTCGCCTTCAGCGAATGGAACCGGCGCTTCTACGACAGCCTGCAGAACAAGGACGAGGCGGCGTTCTGGACCGAGATGGTCAATTTCGGCTGGATCGCGGCGCTCGCCATCGCCTTCGGCGTGGCGCGCGGGCTGGTCAGCCCGTACCTGCGCCTCCGCTGGCGGCGGTGGCTGACGGGCCACTATCTCTCGCACTGGCTCGATGGCCGCGGCTACTACCGGATCGAACTCGAGCGCAAGGTCGACAACGCCGACCAGCGCATCTCCGAGGATCTGCGGCTGCTGGGCTTCTACACGATGACCCTGCTGCTCGGCCTGATCAGCGCGGTGGCGACGCTGGTGTCGTTCCTGTTCATCCTGTGGCAGCTGTCGGGACCGATGTCGCTGTCCTTCATCGGGCTCGACGTGGTGATCCCCGGCTACATGGTGTGGGCGGCCCTGATCTACGCCTTCCTCGGCACCTGGCTGGCCAACCTGGTCGGCCGCCGGCTGATTCCGCTCAACTTCCTGCAGCAGCGCTACGAGGCGAACTTCCGCTTCGGGCTGATGCGGGTGCGCGAGAATGCCGAGGGCATCGCACTCTATCGCGGCGAGCCGCGCGAGAACGCGGTGCTCGAGGAAAAGTTCACCGACGTGTTCAACAATGCCTGGCGCGTGCTGGTGACCGAGATGCAGCTCGTCTTCTACCAGATCGGCTACGGCCAGCTCGCCATCATCTTCCCCTACATCGTGACGGCACCGCGCTTCTTTGCGGGTGCGATCACGCTGGGCGTCGTCATGCAGACCGCGCAGGCTTTCGGGCAGGTGCAGTCGGCGCTGTCGTTCTTCATCGACAACTACACCAACGTGGCCGAGTTGCGCGCGGTGATGGACCGTTTGAAGGGGCTGCAGATCGCCATCGAGGACAAGCCGCCGGAGAACATCACCGTCGGCGCCGAGGCCGGGCGCACCGATGTCGGCACGAGCGGCCTCGATCTCGCTTTGCCCACCGGGCAGACCCTGCTGAAGGACCTGAACCTCACCCTGCCGAAGGGCGCCTGGACGCTGATCTCGGGTTCGAGCGGTTCGGGCAAGAGCACGCTGTTCCGGGCCCTGGCCGGCATCTGGCCGTTCGGGCAGGGGCGGGTGCTGATCCCGGCCGGGGCGCGGGTGCTGTTCCTGCCGCAGAAGCCCTACATCCCGATTGCCACCCTGCGCGATGCCGTGAAATACCCGGACGAAAACTCCACGGCCAACGATGCCGACGTCGTGCAGGCGCTGGAGGCGGCCCGGCTCGGCCACCTGGCCGACCGCCTCGATGAGGAGGCGCACTGGAGCAACATTCTGTCGGGCGGCGAGCAGCAGCGGCTGGCCATCGCGCGGGCGCTGGTCTTCAAGCCCGACTGGCTGTTCCTCGACGAGGCCACGGCCTCGCTCGACGAGGCCAACGAGGCGGCGGTCTACAGCGTGCTGAAGGAGCGGCTGCCGCAGGCGACGGTCGTCTCGATCGGCCACCGGCCGTCGCTGCGCCAGTGGCACGAGACGCGTCTCGACCTGAAGCGTGCGCCGGGTGAGACGGGAACCCTGAACGTCGTGACCTGACGAGGGCTCTTTGCGCCATTCCCCTCTGTGCCGGTGAGGAAAGACAGCTTGCCTCTTATGAAAGTCCGGTCCATCAGAGGGGAATGAGCAGATCACCCGAGCGCATCGCCGAAACCACCCGTGACATCGGCCGCCGCCTGCGGGCCGCGCGGACCGGGGGCGGCCTGACGCTCGCCCATGTGGCCGGCCGGGCCGGGGTCTCCGAGGGCTTCCTGTCCAAGCTCGAGCGCGGCCAGGCGGCGGCGTCGATCGCCAACCTGATCCAGCTCGCCGACGCGCTGGGGCTGGGCTTGCACGAGCTCTTTCCCAGCGAGGCGGCGCCGGCCAAGACGATGGTCGCCGTGCACAGGGCCGGCGAGGGCGGGCTGCAGGAGGTGGCGGCGACGGGCTATCGCTGGCGCCATCTGGGCGGGGGCGCGCCGCTCGATCGCATGGAAGTGTTTCATCTGGTCTTCCCGCGCGCCAAAGGCATGGAGGCGACGGTCTCCCATCCCGGCCAGGAGCATTGCTACGTGCTGTCGGGCGAGGTGCTGTTCCATGTCGGCGATGAACAGCACCTGCTGAAGGCGGGCGACGGCATCCTGATCGATTCGCAGCAGCCGCATCGCGCCGAGAATGCCGGCCGCGGGCAGGCGCAGGTGTTGATGTCGGTGGCAAAGCCCGCCGATGCGGCCGAGGTGCCGGACTGGTGGCGCCTCTCGTCCGCGAAACTCAAAAATGAAAAACCGAAGGAGGAAAGCAAGCCATGAGCAAGCACATTCCCGATACGGCGGCAGCCAACGCGGCCCTGGCCAGCACGCGCGAGGCGTCGCGTCGTGACCACAAACCCTACCAGGTGCGCCATCTCGACGAGATCGATTGGGAGACGATCCGCTGGCCGGGCGAGACCGGCAAGATGCTGTTCCATCCGCGCCCCGAGGATCCGACGCAGCCGAACGCCGGCATCCTCCGGCTGGAGCCGGGCGCCCATCATCCCGAGCACTATCACGGCTTTGCCCAGGTCTGGCTGGTGCTGAAGGGCGACTTCGTGATCGACGGCCGCACCTGCACGCCGGGCACGATGCTCTATCACCCCGACCCGCATTTCGAGGGCGAGTTCCGGACCGAGACCGGCGGCGAAATCCTGATCGTGCAGTATCCGGGCCCGACGACCGGCGAGAGGCCGATCTATGCCGGCCGCTTCAACATGGAGACGCGCAAGGCGGTCGCCGAGGAACGCGTCGACCTTTAGAAACGAAGAACCACCGTCGTCTCGACCGGAGCACCGAAGGTGTGGAGTGGAGAGACCTTCTCTCCACCAAACGCCGGCAAATCATGGAGAGAAG
>JBILYJ010000524.1:0-3938 GCA_044377795.1 Reyranella sp.
GTATCGTCGCCAATCCCAATTGCGCGGCGATCATCGCCATCACGCCGCTGTGGCCGATCCACCAGCACAACCGCATCAGGCGCATGAACATCGCCACCTACCAGGCCGCCTCGGGCGCCGGTGCGGCGGCGATGGACGAGCTGGCCGATTCGACGCGCGCCTATCTCGACGGCCGCAGCTTCCAGCCCAAGGTGCTGCCGCACCCTTACGCCTTCAACCTGTTCAGCCACAACACCGCGATCGACCCTGCGACCGGCTACAACGACGAAGAGACAAAGGTCATGCGCGAGACCCGCAAGATCTACGGCGACGAGGAGCTTCGGCTGTCGGCGACCTGCGTGCGCGTGCCGGTGCTGCGGGCCCACGCCGCCGCTGTCACCTTCGAATGCGAACGGCCGATCGACGAGGCGCGCGTGCGGGCGCTGCTCGCCAACGCGCCGGGCGTGCGCATCGTCGACGATCGCGAACGCAACGTGTTCCCGATGCCGCGCGACGCCAGCCAGCAGGACGACATCCTGGTCGGCCGCATCCGCCAGGACCTGGGCGATCCAACGGGCCACTCGATCTCGTTGTTCGTGGCCGGCGACCAGCTGCTGAAGGGCGCTGCGCTGAACGCCGTCCAGATCGCAGAGAACCTGCTGGCGGCCTGACCGAAATCAAGTCCTCTCCCCCGACGGGGGAGAGGACGCCTGACGGACCGAACTACTTCTTCTTCGCTGGGCGGCCGGCGTGGCTGGCCTCCCCCATGCTCTTCACCAGTTCGTAGATGCGCCGGCGCACGGGCTCGTCCTGGATCTTGTAGTAGGCCCGCACGAGCTGCAGTGTCTCGCGCTTGATCAGCGGGTCTTTCTCGGTCGCAAAGGGGGTTCCTGCCTCGCCGAAACCAGTGCCTTTTTTGACCTTGGCTGCCATCGGGCGGCCCGAGAGGGCATTCCCGGGCATTTCGTCGAAGAAGTAGGAGACCGGCACGTCGAGGGCCTTGGAGAATTCATAGAGCCGGCTCGAACCCACCCGGTTGGAGCCGCGCTCGTACTTCTGGACCTGCTGGAAGGTAAGGCCGACAGCCTCACCCAGCTTGGTCTGGCTCATGCCGAGCAGGGTACGCCGCTGTCGCATGCGAACGCCGACATGCGCATCGACGGGATGTGATTTGGCCATCTATCTTCTCTTCCACAATGTTCACGGGCCGGTAAGCCCGATCGGCGAGCCCCCGTCGAACTCATACCCAGGGCTCTGATACGCTCGACAACGCTTGCCGGACCACGTCCAAGGGACCGTCCGTCGCATACCGGCTCCCACACGCCGCCGACGTGCTTTCGCAGTTCGAGGCCAGGTGCAACCCGACGTTGCCCCCATTCGGACAATACGTCCAATATCGTTGGCAGAGCGCTCTGATACCATTATGGTATCAACCATGGACCTGAGGACGCTTCGTTATTTCAGCGCCGTGGTGCGCGAAGGTCATTTCGGACGGGCCGCCGTTTCGCTGGGCATCGCCCAACCTCCCCTCACCCGTCAGATCCAGAAACTGGAACGCGAGCTGGGGGTCGTTCTGCTCCACAGGAGCCAGAAGAAATTTGAAGTCACGGAGGCGGGACTGCTGCTCTACGAGCGGGCGCGGCGCCTTCTGGACGGCGCCGAACAGGCCGAAGCCGACGTCCGGCGCCTTGGAACCGGCGAAACCGGCAGGCTGGTCATCGGCTTCGTGCGGTCTACACCTTTCACGATTCTTCCGGGCATCGTCGTCCGGTTTCGCGCCGCCTATCCCGACGTCGAACTCGAGCTGCGCGAGATGAGCAACCCGAACCAGGTCAAAAGCCTCGAGAACGGCATCGTCGACGTCGGCCTGTTGCGTCCGCCGATCAGCAGTCGAGCCCTGCAGATGGTGACGCTGATCCGGGAGCCATTCCTCGCACTCGTCCCGGCGGGCCATCCCCTCGCCCGGCGCAAGGAAACCTCCATCCGACAGCTCGCCGCCGAGCCTTTCGTGATGTACTCCCGCGCCGGCTCGCCGCTGATCCACGCACGCGTGATGGAGATGTGCCGGCGGGCCGGGTTCGAGCCCCGCATCGCGCAATATGCCGATCAGATTCACACCGTCGCTAGTTTCGTCGGGGCGGGCCTCGGGGTCGCGCTGTCGCCCTCGACGGTGACCAGCTTCAATATGCCCGGCCTGCGCTGCCTTACGGTCGCAGACAAGCCCGCGCCGCTGCCGGTGGTGGCCGTGTGGCGCACCGGAAATGCCTCCGCTCTGGTGCGCAATTTCAATCGCATCGCCCGGGAAGCCGCCTCAGCCTGGCGGCTGGAGGAGCCGCCGGGCTGAGGCAAACGCCGTCAGTCGTTCTTCTTCGACAGCATCTTGAAGTCCGTGTCGAAGACAAGATCGTGCTTCTGGTTGCCGCACATCGCGCCACCCAGACCTGCCCAAGTCGAACGCGCAGATGCTCGAGATCGCCGAGAGGATCGTGGCGCAGCCGTCGGGCGACTTCGATCCCGCCGAGTTCACCGATCGCTACGAGGATGCGCTGCGCGCGCTCATCGAGGAGAAGAAGAAAGGCAAACCGGTAAGGAGCAAGCCGGTGCGCGAGGAAGCGTAGTCCGGCGTCGTCGACCTGATGGCGGCGCTGAAGAAGTGCCTGCAGGGCAACGGACCCGAGCGCAAGCGCGCCGAACGCTACGCCGCGGCCGCTGGCGCCACCAAGAAGAAGCCGTCGGCGCGAAGGCGCAAAGCGGCCTGATCAGGCCGGCGCCGCGCCGTTCAGGACGAACAGGACGCGGGCGATGTGGTCGGTGCGGTTGGCCCAGGCATGATTGGTGCCGCGCTGGATCAGCACGTCGCCCACCTTCATCAGGGTCTCGCCGACATCCATCAGCGCCCAGATCTCGCCCTCGATGACGATGGCGTAGTCGACGCTGTGGGTCTTGTGGAAGCCGGGATGGCGGGCCGCGTTATCATGCGCCTGCGCCGCGCCGTACTGGCGGAAGACCTCGGCCTGGTTGCCGTAGTTGCGCTCCCGGTCGGGCGGGAACTCGACGATACGGACGACATTGCCGGCCGCCGGCGGCTCGAGCCTGAACGGCCGCGCCGTCGGGTCGGCCTGCCCCGCTTCGTTCGACGCGGGAACTGCGTCGAGCAGCCAGAGGTTGGTCAGTCCGACATTGGGCGAGTGCGACGGCGAGAACGGATGGGGCGCCGGCCCATCCTCGAGGAACACCGAGCGTCCCTCGCTGTCGTGGCCCGTCACGATCCGGCGAACCGGCTTGACCATGCGTCGTCTCCCCCAAGGTTTCGACGCACTATGCCTCACCGCGCGGCGGCTTTCACCGCCGCGCGTTCGCAGACCAGACTTATTGGCTGACCTTGCCGCCGGACACGCGCAGCAGCACGGGATCGGCGCGCCACGCCGCCGGAAACAGCCGCTTCAGCCCTTCGATCTTGGGCAGGTCGTGGCGAAGGATGTAGGGACTGTTCGGATTAAGCGTCGCGTAGTCCTGATGGTAGGCTTCGGCGGCATAGAAGGGCGTGGCGTCGTTGAGCTGCGTCACGATCTTCTTTGGGAAGACGCGGGCCTGATCGAGCTGGGAGATGTAGGCTTCGGCGATCCGGCGCTGCCCCGGATCGACGAAGAACAAGGCCGAGCGGTATTGCGTGCCGACATCGGGCCCCTGGCGATTGAGCTGCGTCGGATTGTGGGCCACCGAGAAGAAGATCTGCAGGATCTGGGCGTAGCTGACAATCCCTGGATCGAACGTCACTTCGACGGCCTCGGCATGCCCGGTGCGGCCCGACGTCACCATCTCGTAGACCGCCTTGTCCCTGGGACCGCCCGCGTACCCTGAAACGGCGCGGCTTACGCCCTTCACATGCTGGTACACGGCCTGCACGCCCCAGAAACAGCCGCCGGCCAGCACCGCGGTCTCCGTCGCGGCCCCGGGCG
>JBILYJ010000523.1:0-3938 GCA_044377795.1 Reyranella sp.
GCCCGCTTTGTCGGTGACCCCCAGCAGCTTGCCGTGCGTGTCGTAGGTCCAGGCGTGATAGGGGCAGACGAAGGCGCGGGCATTGCCGCAGCCCTCGGCGACCGGCGCGCCGCGATGGCGGCAGATGTTGGCGAAGGCGCGCACCTCGCCGTCGGGCCCGCGCACCAGCAGCACCGGCATGCCGGCCACGTCCTCGGTGATGTAGTCGCCGGGTTTGGAGAGCCGCGAGGACAGGCCCATGAACAGGGGCTGGCTGCGGAACAGCGCGTCGCGCTCGCGGGCGGCGCGCTCGCGGCAGGAATAGGCGTCGACGCGGTTGCGGAACAGCGCGTCGGCGAGATCGGTGGTGCGGCCTTCGATATGGCCGAGCAGCCGCCTCCCGACGGCCAGTTGTTCTTTCCGGTCCATGGCGGAAGTGTCAGCCCTTCACGGGGGTCGCGCAACTCCAACCGTCGATCATTTCGAACACGTCCGCCGGTGTCCTCCCGCTCTCGCGCAACGCCCGGATGGTGAGGTCGCGGTCACGCTTGGCGAAGCGGCGGCCGGTGGCGTCGGTCAACAGCGGGTGATGCGCATATTGCGGCGCAGCATAGCCCAGCAGCTTCTGCAGCAGGGCATGGACATGGGTCGACGGCAGCAGGTCGATGCCGCGCGTGACGAGCGTGACACCCTGCAGGTGGTCGTCGACCGTCACCGACAGATGGTAGCTGGTCGGCGTATCCTTGCGCGCGATCACGAAGTCGCCCATCAGCTGCGGCAGTCCTTCGATCCGGCCGAGCGTCTCGTCGAAGAAGGAGTAGGGCCCCGCCTGCTCCGCCGCGCGGGCGCTATCAAAGCGAATGCAGTGTTCGACGCCCTCGGCGATGCGGCGGCGGCGCTCCTCGTTCGACAGATGGCGGCAGGTGCCGGGATAGAGCGGTCCGTCGGGCCCCATCGTCGTCGGGTGCGGCGCGCTGGTGGAAGCGGCGATATCGGCGCGGGTGCAGAAGCAGGGATAGACCAGGCCGCGCGCGTCGAGCCGGTCCATCACCCGGCCGTAATCCGCGAAATGATCGGACTGGCGCCGCACCTCGCCGTCCCAGGCGAGACCGAGCCACTGCAGGTCCGCCAGCATCGCGGTCTCGTACTCGCGGCGGCAGCGCCGGATATCGATGTCCTCGATGCGCACCAGGAACGTCCCCGCCTCGTCGCGCGCGCGCCGCCAGGCGATGCGGGCCGAATAGGCGCTGCCGAGATGGAGCTCGCCCGTCGGACTGGGGGCAAAACGCGTGACGACGGTCATGATCCGACGTTACAGCGCCCCCTCGCCGCGTGCTATGGCGGGAGCACAATGGCCAGAACGGCACCCCAGAAGACTTCCAAGACGACGTCCCGGATCGTCCTCGACAAGAAGACCCTGAAGAAGGCGCTGGCCGAGCTGTCGGCCGCCGATCCCGACATCGCGCGTGCGCTGGCGGAAGCCGGCACGCCCGAGTTGCGCGAGATGCCGACGGGCTATGGCGGGCTGATGCGCTCGATCGTCGGCCAGCAGGTCTCGGTTCACGCCGCGCGCAGCATCTGGCTGCGGCTCGAAGCGGCCGTGCCGTCGATGGAGCCAGCGGACTTCCTGGCAATGAGCGACGAGCAGCTGCGCGCCGTCGGTCTCTCGGGCGCCAAGATGAAATACGGCCGCAGCCTGGCCACCGACATCGTCGAGGGCCGGATCTCGTTCGATTCCCTGCACGAGCTCGACGATGCGGCGGCGATCGCCATGCTCACGCAGGCGAAGGGCATCGGACCCTGGACGGCGGAAATCTACCTGATGTTCGCGCACCGCCGCCCCGACATCATGCCGGGGCTCGATCTCGGCCTGGTCGTGGCCGCCCAGCATCTCAAGAAGCTGCGCACCCGCCCCGACGCAAAGCGGCTTCTCAAAATTGCCGAGGCCTGGCGGCCCTGGCGCAGCGCCGCAGCCCTCGTGCTCTGGCACTATCGCCGCAACATGCCGGACTGGGGCGCAAAGGAGAAAAAGGCGACATGACCAGGAAGATCGACGGACCGAGCCACGGCCCTCATGCCGGCGGCAAGCCCGGCCATCTCGTGATCCTGCTGCACGGCTACGGCGCCGACGGCAACGACTTGATCGGCCTCGCCCCCGTGCTGGCGCCGCTGATGCCCGACGCGGTGTTCCACGCGCCCAACGCGCCCTACCCGTGCGAGGGCAATCCGATGGGCTTCCAGTGGTTTGGCATCTCACGCCTCGATCCCGAGGTCGCGGCGGCCGGCGTGCGCTCGGCCGCGCCCTTCGTCGAGCAGTTCCTCGACGACACCATGGCGAAGTACGGGCTCGACGAACCGAAGACCGTCCTGATCGGCTTCAGCCAGGGCACCATGATGGCGCTGCATGTCGGCCTGCGCCGCGCCACGCCGCTGGCCGGCATCGTCGGCTTCTCCGGCATGCTGGCCGCGCCCGATTCGCTCAAGGACGAGATCAAGTCCAAGCCGCCGGTTCTGCTGGTCCACGGCGACAGCGACGAGATGTTGCCGGCCGTGCTCACCCAGCGCGCCGCGCAGACGCTGCACGAGAACGGGGTGGAAGTCGGCGTGCACATCGCCAAGGGCGTCGGCCACGGGATCGACCAGACCGGCCTCTCCCACTGCGCGCGCTTCGTGCTCGACGCCTTCAAGCTGCCGGTGCCGAAGCAATGAGCGCGCCCATGACCCAGGGCACCTGCCGGCCGGGCTTCGAGAGGGTCGCCGAGGCCTTCGAGAGGAACCTTCAGGAGAAGGGCGAGATCGGCGCCTCGGTCTGCCTGACGGTCGGCGGTGAGACGGTCGTCGACCTGTGGGGCGGCCTCGCCGATGCCAAGACCCAGGCCCCGTGGACGCGCGACACGGTGAGCATCGTCTACTCCTGCACCAAGGGCGCCACCGCGCTGTGCGCGCATGTGCTGGCGAGCCGCGGCGCGCTCGATCTCGACGCGCCGGTCGCCGAGCTGTGGCCGGAGTTTGCGCAACACGGCAAGGAGCGCGTGACGACGCGCATGATGCTCGACCATTCCTCGGCGGTGCCCGCGGTGCGCGCCAAGGTGAAGGACGACGGGCCCTACGACTGGGCCTACATGACCGAGCGGCTGGCGGCCGAGGTCCCGTTCTGGGAGCCCGGCACGCGCAACGGCTATCACGGCTTCACCTTCGGCTGGACCGTGGGCGAGATGGTGCGTCGCGCGTCGGGCAAGTCGCTGGGCACCTTCTTCCGCGAGGAGATCGCGGGGCCGCTGGGCCTCGATTTCTGGATCGGCCTGCCCGAGGAGATCGAGCCGCGGGTCGCGCCCATCGTGGCCCATGTCTACAAGGCGGCCGATGCGGTGACGCCCTTCATGCGCGACCTCGCGACCAACAAGGAATCGGTAGCCGCCCTCTTCTATTTCAACAACGGCGCCTGGCGCTCGGGCGGCGCCAACACGCGCGCCGGCCACGCCGCCGAGATCGGTGCGGCCAACGGCATCACCAACGCGCGCGGGCTGGCCGGCATGTATGCGCCGCTGGCGAACGGCGGCGGCGACCTGGTCGATGCCACGACGCTCGCCCGCATGGCGGAGGTCTCGATGGCGACGCACGACGACGCCACCCTGCGCATCCCGACGCGCTTCGCGCTGGGCTTCATGAAATCCATGGACAACCGCAAGCGCAGCCTCGCCGCGAAACTGTGGGGCGAGGATTGCGACAGCGTGATCCTGGGCAGCCCCGCCTTCGGCCATGTCGGCGCCGGCGGTTCGCTGGGCTTTGCCGATCCGGTCGCGGGCCTGTCGTTCGGCTACACGATGAACCGCATGGGCCCGGGCCTACTGATGAACGAACGCGGCCAGTCGCTGGTCGACGCGGCGTATCTCAGCCTCGGCTACAAGAACAAGGACGGCGGCGTTTGGGTGAAGTGACGTCCACGACTCTGGCCAATC
>JBILYJ010000525.1:0-3936 GCA_044377795.1 Reyranella sp.
TCGCTCTATCTCGACAGCCTGCTGTCCACGATGGCCGTGGCGGCCGCGACGACGGCGGCGACACTGGTGATCAGCGGCATCTCCGGCGTGTTCCTGCAGCGTCACAAGTTTCCCGGCAACGCCCTCCTGGTGTCGATGCTGACCTTTCCGCTGGCGTTCCCCGGCGTGGTGATCGGCTTCATGGTGATCATGCTGGCCGGCCGTCAGGGGCTGATCGGCCAGGTGACGCAGGCCCTGACCGGCGAGAAGCTGGTCTTCGCCTATACGATCGCCGGCCTGTTCATGGGCTACGTCTACTTCTCCATTCCGCGCACCATCCTCACCGTGATGGCGGCCGCCGAAAAGCTCGACCCGAAGCTCGAGGAGGCGGCGCGGTCGCTCGGCGCCTCGCCGTGGCGCGTGCTGCTGGACGTCATCATCCCGGGCCTGAAGCCCGCCTTCATCTCGGCCGGCGCGATCTGCTTTGCGACGGCGGTCGGTGCGTTCGGCACCGCCTTCACCCTGGCTGCCAAGATCAACGTGCTGCCGATGGTGATCTACACCGAGTTCACTTTGTCGGCGAACATCGCCATGGCGGCGGCGCTAAGCTTCGTGCTGGGCATCGTCACCTGGCTGGTGCTGGCGGTGGCGCGGACGGCCGCCGGTTCCAGCGTCGCGGCGGCGGGCTGACATGAAGCGCCGCGGCCTCTTCTACCTGCAGCTCAGCTTCACCCTGCTGGTCTGCGCCTTCCTGGTCGTGCCGGTGTTCCTCTCGATCATGGCCGGCCTCACGGTCAATTACTTCGTCGGCGTCGAGAGCGGCCTCACCCTGCGCTGGGTCATGGAAGTGTGGAACGGCTATCGCGACACGATCTTCCTCTCGATCGGCCTGTCGCTCGCCTGCCTCGCCGTCACCCTGGCGATCGGCGTGCCAGCCGCCTATGTGCTGGCCAAGCGCCAGACCGCACTGACCCGGACGCTCGAGGAGATGCTGGTGCTGCCGGTGGCGGTGCCGGGGCTCGCGACCGCACTGGCGCTGATCGTCACCTATGGCAGCCTGTCGGGCTTCCGCACCTCGTGGGCCTTCATCCTGGTCGGGCACGTTCTCTTCACCCTGCCGTTCATGGTGCGCAGCGTGCTGGCGGTGTTGAGCGCCATCGACCTCAAGACACTCGAAGAGGGCGCGGCGTCGCTCGGCGCCGGCTTCTGGCCGCGCTTCCGCGACATCGTGCTGCCGAACTGCCGGCAGGGCATCCTCGCCGGCTCGCTGATGGTCGTGACCCTGTCGATGGGCGAGTTCAACATGACCTGGCTGCTGCACACGCCCTTCACCAAGACTCTCCCGGTGGGCCTCGCCGACGCCTATGCCTCGCTGCGGCTGGAAATCGGCAGCGCCTATACCCTCGTCTTCTTCCTGATGATCATGCCGCTCTTGCTGGCGCTGCAGGCCTTCGCCAAGCCGCGCCCTGCGAAGTTCGTGGCAGAGGACGCCGAATGACCGACACCGGCAACAAACCCGTCTCCATTGCCCTGACGAACTGCTCGAAGACCTTTCCCGACGGCACAAGGGCACTGGAGCCGCTCGACCTTGCCATCGATGCCGGCGAGACCGTCGTGTTCCTGGGTCCCTCGGGCTGCGGCAAGACCACGACGCTCCGCATCATCGCCGGCCTCGAAGAGCCCGACGCCGGCGGCAAGGTGCTGTTCGACGGGGTCGACGTCACACACCTGCCGATCGAGCAGCGCAATGTCGGCATGGTGTTCCAGTCCTATGCGCTGTTTCCCAACATGACCGTGGCCGGCAACATCGGCTACGGGCTGAAGATCCGGAAGGTGCCCGGCGCGCAGATCAAGGCGCGCGTCTCCGAGATGCTGGCGATGATGCAGATCACGCGGCTGGCTGACCGGCGCATCGACCAGCTCTCGGGTGGCCAACGGCAGCGCGTTGCGCTCGCGAGGGCCATCGCCGTTCGGCCGCGGGCCCTGCTGCTCGACGAGCCGCTGACGGCGCTGGACGCCAAGCTGCGCGACACGCTGCGCCTGGAGATCGATTCGCTGCTGCGCTCGCTCGGCATCACCGCGATCTACGTCACCCACGACCAGGCCGAGGCGATGGCACTGGGCGACCGTATCGTCGTCATGGAGCATGGCCGGGTCGCCCAGATCGGCAAGCCGCGCGACATCTACCAGCGTCCCGCCACGCGCTTCGTCGCCGAGTTCATCGGCACGATGAATCGCCTGACCGGCAGCGTGAACAACGGCACGTTCACCTGCAAGGCGGGCGGCCTCGCCTGGCCCGAGGCGCCGTCGAGCGCGACCGAGATCCTGTTCCGGCCCGAGGATATTCGCGTTGTCGAGAAGCACGAGAGGGCCGGGCTGCAGGGCAAGGTCGCGGCCGCCTTCTTTCTGGGGGATCGCACGCGTCTGTTCGTCGACGTGGGCGAGGCGCAGCCGCTGGTGATCGAGAGCACCGCGCGGCGCGACTTCAGCCACGGCGACCCGGTGGGGCTCGCCATCGACCCGCGCGGCCTGCTGGTGTTGTGAGGAGATTGCCATGCTGATTGCCCAGATCACCGACACCCATATCAAGCTGCCGGGCAAGCTCGCCTATCGCAAGGTCGACACCGCCGCGATGCTGCGGCGCTGCGTGCAGGAGCTGCTGGCGCTGAGCCCGCAGCCCGACATCGTCCTGCTGACCGGCGACCTGGTCGATCTCGGCCGACCGGAAGAATACGATCACCTGAAATCGATCCTGGCGCCGATCCAGCAGCGCATCATCGCCATCCCCGGCAACCACGACGAGCGGGTGGCGATGCGCGACGCCTTCCGCGACGGCGGCTACCTGCCGGCGGCGGGGAAGTTCCTCCAGTTCGCGATCGACGACTATCCGCTGCGCCTCGTCGGCCTCGACACGCTGATCCCGGGGCAGGGCGGCGGCGAACTCTGCCGCGAGCGGCTCGACTGGCTCGACCGCACGCTGGCGGAGCGGCCCGATGTGCCGACCCTCGTGATGATGCATCATCCGCCCTTCGTCACCGGCATCGGCCACATGGACAAGATCGGCCTTCTGGGCCGCGAGGCCTTTGCCGAGGTCGTGGCGCGTCACGACCAGGTCGAGCTGATCCTGTGCGGCCATCTCCATCGCACGATCCACGCCCAGGTCGGCGGCCGTCCGGCGATGACCTGCCCCAGCCCGGCGCACCAGGTCGCGCTCGACATCCATCCCGATGCCCCCAGCCGCTTCCGCATGGAGCCGCCGGGCTTCATGCTGCACTGGTGGAACGACGGCCAGCTGGTGACCCACGCCGCCGTCATCGGCGACTATGACGGGCCGTATCCATTCTTCGACGCCGACGGAAAGTTGATCGATTGAACGGTCACGGTCGCCGTCTAGGTTCTTTCCGACTGAGACGGAATCATATCGGACCTTCCAAAAGCACCTCACCCTGAGGAGCGCGCCGCAGGAGCGCGTCTCGAAGGGTGGGCACGAGCACCACGTCTGTTGCCCATCCTTCGAGACGGCCCGGAGTTTACCCCGAGGTACTCGAGGGGGGCCTCCTCAGGATGAGGTGGTGTGGGTGAACCTGAAGCGAAAAGACCCTAGATCACGTGCTCGGGATCTTCCTTCGCGTGGGCCTTGGCCGGCCGGCCTTCGGCCGCGTCGCGTTCCTGTTCCTTACGCGCCTTCAGCAGCTTGCGCAGGATCATGTTTCGCTTGAGCGCCGAGATGTGGTCGATGAACAGCACGCCGTCGAGATGGTCGATCTCGTGCTGGACGCAGGTCGCCAGCAGGCCGTCGCAGGCAAGGTCCTGCTGCTTGCCGTCGCGGTCGAGGTAGCGGACCGTGACCGTGGCCGGACGGACCACGTCGGAATAGTGGTCCGGCACCGACAGGCAGCCTTCCTCGTAGGAAACGTCCTCGTCCGAGGCCGCGACGATCTCGGGATTGGCCATGAA
>JBILYJ010000078.1:0-14991 GCA_044377795.1 Reyranella sp.
TGGCCCTCCTGTCGCTGCTGGTCGCGGCGGGGACGGTGCTGGCCTTCGGCGCCTGCCTGCGCGCCCTGATCGACCGCGGCTTCGCCCAGGGGCGGCCGGACATCCTCAACTACGCCCTGGCCTCGCTGCTGGCCGTGGCCGTCGTGCTGGCCATCGCCTCGGGCGCGCGCTTCTACCTGGTCTCCTGGCTGGGCGAGCGGGTGGTGGGCGACCTCCGCCGGGACCTGTTCGACCATGTCGTACGGCTGGGGCCGGCCTGGTTCGAGATCAAGCGCTCGGGCGACGTCATGAGCCGCATCTCGGCCGACGCGCAGCTCATCGAGCAGGTGATCGGCTCCTCGGCGTCGGTGGCGCTGCGCAACACGCTGATGTGCCTCGGCGGCGTGGTCATGCTGGTCGTCACCAATCCCAAGCTCGCCATGTGGACGCTCGCGGTCGTGCCGCTGACCGTCGTGCCGATCATCGTGTTCGGCCGCCAGGTGAAGGCGCTGTCGCGCGAGTCCCAGGCCCGCATGGGCGAGATGGTGTCGGAAGGGGCCGAGACCCTGGACGCGGTGCGCACGGTCCAGGCCTTCGCGCAGGAAGATCGCGCCACGCAGCGTTTCGGCGAGGCGACGGAGCGCGCCTTCGTGGCCGCGACGCGGCGGGTGTCGCGCCGGGCGATCATGACCACCCTGGTCATCTTCATCGTCTTCTCGGCCGTCGGCTTCCTGCTGTGGATGGGCGGCCATGACGTGCTGACCGGCCGCATCAGCGCCGGCGACCTCTCGGCGTTTGTCTTCTATGCGGTCCTGGTTGCCAGCTCGGGCGGCGCGATCAGCGAGACCATCGGCGACCTGCAGCGCGCCTCGGGTGCCGCCGAGCGGCTGGCCGAACTGCGCGCGGAAGTGCCGTCGATTGCCGAGCCGGCCCATCCCAGACCCCTGCCCAAGCCGGTGAAGGGCGCGGTGTCCTTCGAGGAAGTCTCGTTCCGCTATCCGACGCGGACCGACGCGCTCGCCCTCGATCGCTTCGACCTGGCGATCGTGCCGGGCGAGACCGTGGCGATCGTCGGACCTTCGGGCGCCGGCAAGACGACCGCTTTCAACCTGCTGCTGCGCTTCTACGATCCGGAGAAGGGCACGATCCGCCTCGACGGCATCGACATCAGGGACCTGGCCCTGGGCGATCTGCGGCGGTCGCTGGCCGTCGTGCCGCAGGATCCGACCCTGTTCAGCACGTCGGTCACGGAGAACATCCGCTACGGACGTCCCGACGCCAGCGATGCCGAGGTGCGGGCTGCCGCCGACGCGGCCTCGGCGCTGGGCTTCATCGAGGCGCTGCCGCATGGCTTTGCGACCGACCTCGGGGCGCGCGGCGTGCGGCTGTCGGGCGGGCAGCGCCAGCGCATCGCCATTGCCCGCGCGCTGCTCTGCGACCCCGCCGTGCTGTTGCTCGACGAGGCGACGAGTGCCCTCGATGCCGAGAGCGAGCTCGCGGTCCAGCAGGCGCTGGACCGGGTCATGCGCAACCGTACGACCCTGGTGATCGCCCATCGCCTCGCCACGGTGCAGAAGGCCAACCGTATCGTCGTGCTCGAGCACGGGCGGGTGGTCGACGTCGGAACCCACGCCGAGCTGGTGCGCCGCGGCGGCCTCTATGCCCGGCTCGCGGAGCTGCAGTTCAACGTGGCGACGGCCGCGAGCTGAAGCGAAACCTAAGGTGTTGGAATATCTATTTAAATAACAATGAAGTAGGATGTATAGTTAATCTATATTCCGAGCTTCATTTTCCAGACCTGAAGACCATGTATTCCAGTCATCCCGCTAACCGTCTCGACTCTTGGTGGCCCGCGGCCCTGGTCGGCCTCGCCACGTTGCTCAACAGCCTCGTCGAAAGCGTCCAGACGCTCCTCAGCTAGGGGCTTTCCGACTGGGACGGAATCATACCAGACCTTCCACATCGACCTCACCCTGGGGAGCGCTCCGCAGGAGCGCGTCTCGAAGGGTGGGCACGACCACTACGTCTGTTGCCCATCCTTCGAGACGGTCGCTGCGCGACCTCCTCAGGATGAGGTGGGGCGGGTGAACTTGAAGCGGAAAGACTCTATCGAAGTCGTACGACGCCGCTGCGCTCGGCCTCGCGGCGCCTGAGTTCGCGGCGCAGGATCTTGCCGGTCGTCGTGAGGGGCAGTTCTGGCACGAATTCGACCTCGCGCGGGTATTCGTGGGCGGCCAGCCGGGTCTTCACGAAGTTCGCCAGGTCGATCTTGAGCGAGTCGGTGGGCGCGATCTCGGGCCTGAGCTGGACGAAGGCCTTCACGATCTCCGTCCGCAGCCGGTCGGGCACGCCCACGACCCCAACCATCGCCACCGCGGCATGCTTCATCAGGCATTCCTCGATCTCGCCGGGCCCGATGCGGTAGCCGCCCGAGGTGATGACGTCGTCGTCGCGGCTCTTGAAGAAGACGTAGCCGTCCTCGTCGATGGTGCCGAGGTCGCCGGTCAGCAGCCAGTCGCCGGCATACTTGCGCGCCGTGGCTTCCGGATTGCGCCAGTATTCCAGCATCACGATGGGATCGTGCCGCCAGCCCGCGATCTGGCCTTCCTGGCCGGGGGGCAGCACATTGCCGTCGCCGTCGACGACCGCCACCTTGCGGCCGGGGCAGGCGCGGCCGCAGGAGCCGGGGCGGACCTCGAACCAGTCGGGCGAGTTGAGCAGCATCAGGTTCATCTCGGTCTGGCCGTAGCCTTCCGAGATCGTCGTGCCGAACGAGTCGCGGCCCCAGCTCAGCAGTTCCTCGCCCATGGCCTCGCCGCCGGTCGAGACCGCGCGGATGTCGTAGGTCCAGCGGTCGCGCGGCCTGTGGACCTGGCGCATCATCTTGAGCGCGGTCGGCGGGATGAAGCTCACCCCGACGCGGTGCTTGGCCAGCATGGCGAAGGCCCGTTCCGGGTCGAACTTGGCGAAGCGATGCGCCAGCACCGGCGTGCCGTAGTACCAGGCCGGGAAAAGTGCGTCGTAGAGACCGGCGATCCAGGCCCATTCGGCCGGGGTCCACATCACCTCGTTGCCGCGCGGCCAGTGGCCGAGCCACTGTTCCACGGCGGGGATGCAGCCCAGCATCATGCGATGCGCGTGCAGCGCGCCCTTGGGCTGGCCCGTCGTGCCCGAGGTGTAGATCAGCAGCGCCGGATCCTCGGCCGCCGTGTCGACCGTGGCGAAGCGGTCGGAGGCGGCGCCGAGCAGCCGGTCCCAATCGAGGAAGGCGCTGCCATGCGCGCCGGCGCCGATCACGATCACGGTCTTGAGGTGGGGGAGCCGCTCACGGACGGCCAGCAGCTTCGGCAGCTGGCTCATGTCGGTGATGATGGCCGATGCTTCCGCATTGGCCAGGCGGTATTCGATCGCCTCCTCGCCGAACAGGGTGAAGAGCGGCAGCACGACGGCGCCCATGCGGTAGCCGGCGAGGTGGCAGATCGTGAGTTCGGCGCCCTGGCTCAGGAACACCGCGACGCGGTCGCCCTTGGCGATGCCGCGCGAGACCAGCGCGTTGGCGAGCCGCGAACTTGCGGCCAGGAACTGGCCGAAGGTCCAGTTGCGCACCGAGCCGTCGGCATTCTCGACAATCATCGCCAGCGTGTCGGGCGCATGGCGTTCGCACACGGCGCGGCCGATGTTGAAGCGCTGGGGTGTGGGCCAGCGGAACTGCCGCATGGCGTCGTCGTAGCCGAGACCGCGAGGGATCATGCCCGGAGAACCTTCGTTAGCGAGTTACGCGTTGCACGACGCGGCCGGCCAGCAGCTCCTGCGGCGTCGGCGTCCAGATTTCGTCGTGTGGCGTGTCGATCACGCGCTGCGCGAATTCGGGCGTGACGCCGCTCGCGACCAGGAAGCGCCGCATGTCGCGGTTGCTCTCGTACAGGTCGTTCGGCCCGAGGCCGGGGAAGCTGCCCTGGTGGAAGCCCAGGCGTCCGCCGGGTGAGATCGAGCGATCGTTGCCGCCGAGGAAGGCGATGGTGCAGGCCGACGCGCAGCCGGTCTCGACGCGCGTCGCCAGCCGGCGGTTGCGGATCATGCGGTTGATCTCGAAGGCGGTGCCGATGCGCCCACCCGGGCCGGCAAGGACGACGCGACGCACCGAGGGATGCTTGTCCAGCGCGCGCCGCACGGCGTCGGCGCTGCCGGTGCCGTAGGCACCCTCGACGCTGAGTGCCGTGCCGTCGGGACTCACTGTGACGGCGAGCGTGTCGAGCGCCTCGTCGCCGGTGTAGATCGCCCACAATTCGCCGATCGAGGGCACGGCCCGTTGGTAGAAAAGGCCGCCGATGCCGGCGATCGACAGCGCCGCGGCGACGAAGATGCCGAGGGCGATCGGGACGGGGGCTCGCCGCCGGGCCGCGATCGCAACGAGACAGACCTGCACGAAGGCGAAGGCGGAGGCGCCGAGGCAGAGCAGGGCCGGGCCGAGCACATGCAGCAGGGTGACCTGGCCGGGACCGAAAACGGCGAGCGTGATGCTGCCGAACCCGACCAGCAAGGCCATCGCCGCCCAGACGCCACGATAGTAGAGCGTGAGATCGAAGGGCGCGGCGCCGTCGCGCCACAGCGGCACGCCCAGCGCCTCGAGATGGTCGATCATTCGGGCGAGCTTGCCGGTGCGGATGCGCCTCACGCCGTCGCGGTATCCGAGCGAGGCGGCGAGATCGGATGGCACGCTGCCGTCGGCGAGCCGCACCTCGCACAGGCCGATCGCGCGCGCGGCCATCTCCGCGAAGGCGATCAGCGCGCGCGCCACCTCGGTCCGTTCGCCATCGGACGCCGTTACGAGGGAGCCGATGGCCAGATGGCCGGCAGTCTGCTCCAGCAGGACGGCGCCGATCGGCGCGGTTTCGCCGTCGATCAGGAAGATCGCCCGCGTATCGCTCGTCGAGGCGAGGGGCGGGAGGCTGGGGAAAAGTCGGGCGATGCCATCGGCATCGGCGGCGATGGCGCGCCGCACGGCGCCCACGGAGACCCGAGCCTGAGAAAACACGCTGACTTTCCACTCCCTGAGGCGGCTTTCATGGCCGATGACCGGTCTGTATGCTGCGGCACTTCTCGTGGAGCGTCCAGATGTCCCCCGACGATCATGCCTACCCGCCGATCGCCCGCGCCAGGAGCGGAGAGGCCGCCACGACCACCGTGCCGTCGGTCTGCCCACATGACTGCACCAGCACCTGCGCGCTCGACGTCGAGCGGCTGAGCAACTCCCGGATCGGCCGCGTCCGCGGCTCGATGCGCAACGACTACACCGCCGGCGTGATCTGCGAGAAGGTCGCGCGCTATGCGGAACGCATCCACCATCCCGACCGGCTGATGAAGCCGCTGCGGCGGGTCGGCCCGAAGGGTTCGAAGCAGTTCGCCGAAATCTCGTGGACGGATGCGCTCGACATCGTGGCCGAGCAGTTCATCGCCAAGGCGCGCCAGCACGGCAGCGAGACGATCTGGCCCTATTACTACGCCGGCACGATGGGGCTGGTGCAGCGCGACGGCATCAACCGCCTGCGCAACGCGATGAAGTATTCGCGCTATTTCTCCACCATCTGCGTGACCCTGTCGGACACGGGCTGGATCGCCGGTGTCGGCGCCAAGCGCGGTGCCGACGTGCGCGAGATCGACGAGCATGCCGAGCTGGTGGTGATCTGGGGCGGCAATCCGGTGAGCACCCAGGTCAACGTGATGACCCACGCGATGAAGGCCAAGAAGCGCGGCGCCAAGCTCGTCGTCGTCGATCCCTATCGCACCGGCACCGCCGACCAGGCCGACATCCATCTCGCCGTGCGCCCCGGCACGGATGGCGCGCTGGCGGTCGGGGTCATGCACGTCCTCTTCAAGGAGGGCTATGCCGACTGGGATTACCTGCGCAAGTACACCGACGCGCCGGACGAGCTGGCCGCGCATGTCGCGTCGCGCACACCGGAATGGGCCTCGAAGATCACCGGCCTGTCGGTCGAAGAGATCGTGTCCTTCGCGCGTCTCTACGGGCAGAGCAAGGCATCGTTCATCCGCTGCCATCACGGCTTCAGCCGCAGCCGCAACGGCGCGGCCAACATGCATGCCGTGACCTGCCTGCCGGCGGTGACGGGTGCGTGGCAGTACAAGGGCGGCGGTGCCCTCTACGGCCACACCGGCATGTATCCGGTCAACAAGACGCTGATCGAAGGGCTCGACATGGTCGATCCGTCGATCCGCGATCTCGACCAGTCGCGCCTGGGCCCGGTGCTCACCAACGATCCCGAGGCGCTGAAGAACGGCCCGCCGGTCACCGGCCTGCTGATCCAGAACACCAATCCGGCGATGGTCTGTCCGGAGCTCGAGCTGGTCCACAAGGGCTTCAAGCGCGAGGACCTGTTCACCTGTGTGCATGAGCAGTTCATGACCGAGACGGCGGCCTTCGCCGACATCGTGCTGCCCGCCACCATGTTTCTGGAACACGACGACTTCTACACAGCCAGTGGCCACACTTTCTTCCAGGTGGCCAAAGCGGTGATTGACGCGCCGGGCGAGTGCCGCGAGAACCACGTCGTGATTTCCGAACTCGCAAAGCGCCTGGGTGCCAAGCATCGCGGCTTCGACATGACGCCTTGGGAGATCATGGACGAGACGCTCAAGGTCTCGGGCATGTGGGATGCGGAGACCAACTGGCAGAAGGGCGGCCAGGATTTCCACCTGGGCTTCGAGACGTCGCACTTCCTCGACGGCTTCGCCTGGCCCGACAAGAAGTTCCGATTCAAGCCCGACTGGGCGGCGTACGGACCGCGCGGCAAGGAAATGCCGGTGCTGCCCGACCATTTCGACGTGATCGACAATGCCACCGACGACAAGCCGTTCCGGCTGGTCGCGGCGCCGGCGCGCACCTTCCTCAACTCGACCTTCACCGAGACGCCAAGCTCGCAGAAGCGCGAGGTCCGGCCGACGGCGCTGATGAATCCCGACGACTGCACCGCCATGGGCATCGTCGAGGGCGAGCGGCTCGAGATCGGCAACGAGCGCGGCAAGACCGTCGTCAATGCCAAGCCGCGCGAGGGTCAGCAGAAGGGCGTGGTCGTCGTCGAGGGCATCTGGCCCAACCGCAACTTCGAGACCGGCATCGGCATCAATGCGCTGACCTCGGCCGATCCCGGCTGGCCCAATGGTGGTGCGGTGTTTCACGACACCGCCGTCTGGATCCGCAAGGTCGCGTGAGCGAGGCATTCCAACCGGCGCCCAATCCGAGCATCGCCCAGACACAGGCCCCTCGGATCGAGGGCCGCGGCCACGTCCTCGTGATCGGCAACGAGAAGGGCGGCTCCGGCAAGTCGACGACGGCGCTGCACATCGCCGTGTCGCTGATGAGGGATGGCGCCCGCGTCGCGACGCTCGACCTCGATGCCCGGCAGGGAACGCTCAGCCGCTACATCGAGAACCGGGCGTCCTATGCCGCGAAGAAGGGCATCGACCTGCCGATGCCGCTGCACACGCCGGTGATGATCTCGACGCTGAACGATCGCCGCGAGGCCGAAGCCGACGAGCGTGCGCGACTGGCGGCGGCGCTGGAGCCCGCGGTCGGGGCGGCCGATTTCGTGATCGTCGACACGCCGGGCAGCGATACCCATCTCAGCCGGCTGGCCCATACCTGGGCCGACACGCTGCTGACGCCGCTGAACGACAGCTTCATCGACCTCGACCTTCTGGCACGCGTCGATCCCGAGACACTGAAGATCGTGCGGCCTTCGATCTATGCCGAAGCCGTCTGGAAGCAGCGCCAGATTCGCGCCGTGGAGGGGGGGCGGCCGGTCGACTGGATCGTGATGCGCAATCGCCTGTCGTCGCTGGCGGCGCGCAACAA
This sequence comes from Reyranella sp., assembly GCA_044377795.1. Taxonomy (GTDB): domain Bacteria; phylum Pseudomonadota; class Alphaproteobacteria; order Reyranellales; family Reyranellaceae; genus Reyranella. The sequence continues at coordinate 7,850 of JBILYJ010000078.1, forward strand.
GCGCGACATGGGCAACGTGATCGAGGCGCTGGCCAAGCGGATCGGCTTCCGGGTCGCCGCGGGCCTCAGCGAGCGCGTGATCTACAAGGAGCTTTTCCTGAGTGGTCTCACGCTGCTCGACCTGAAGCGCGGCGGCGGCGGTAGCGGTGGGCCGTCCCTGACCCTGAGCCATGTCGCGGCGCGCCAGGAAGTGCGCGATCTGGTGGCGTCGCTCAACCTGCCGGGGGTCGCTCCTGCAGAAGTGGACGTGCCCGTGACAGAAGAAGCCACAGAAGCCCCGCCGCCTGCAGAATGAAGAGCAGGCCGAACGACCAGGCGTAGCCGTCCGGCGCGTAGCCCGTCGCGGTGCGCGGCCACAGGTCGACGACCTTTCCGATCGCCCATTGGCCGCCGAAGATCACGGTGAAAACCACAAGATTGCAGCTGGTGCTGACCCGGCCGGCATATTGTGGCGGGAACGATCGCGCCAGCAGCGGCATGTACTGGATCGGATAGGCGCCGAGGAAGCCGAACAGCAGCCAGGCCACGACGGGATAGAAGGACGGCAGGAAGGCCAGCCAGGCGCAGACCAGCGCGAACAGGGTGCTGATGAAGTTGGCGGAGGCGAAGTCGCTGACGCCGACGCGGCGGAAGGCGCCGGCCAGCACGCCGCTCAGCGCAAAGCCCGCGGTCATTACCGCCGTGGTGTAGAGCTGGATATCGGCGCGGGTCTCGGTGCTGGCGAAGCCGCCGACATCGCGCAGCCAGGGGCCGATCCACAGGGTGATCGCGGAGATGAACGCCATCTGCTGGAAGGTCAGCAGCGGCTGGATGCGCCAGAAGAAGCCGTTGGTCAGCACGATGCCGGTGATGCGGAACTGGTCACGCAGTGTCCCCGAGGCTGGCGGCGTGCCACGTTCCGGCACCACGGTGAACAGGATCGCGGAGACGACGAGGCAGACCCCGGCCAGCCAGAAGAACAGGCCCTGCCAGCTGATGACCGAAAGCGACCACTGGATCGGCAGGGTCGCGGCCATCGCACCCAGCCCGCCGGCCATCATGTGGAAGCCGGTGATGAGCCCCCATCGCTCGGGGGGATACCAGAGCGTGATCGCCTTGATGGCGGCCATCAGCCCGCCGGCGAAGCCCAGCCCGATCAGCACGCGGGCCACGATCAGCTCGCCGAGCGACAGGCTCAGCCCGAAGAGGGCCGAGCCGATCGCCGCCATCGCCAGCAGCACCGCCTGCACGCGTCGCGGACCGTAGCGGTCGAGCATGACGCCAAGGATCGGCTGGCATCCGGCGAAGAACAGGAAGAAGGCCGAGGTGAGGAGGCCGAGGTCGCCCGCGCTGATGCCGACATCCCGTTCGAGATACGGGAAGATCACCGCGTTCACGCCGCGGAAGATGTACGAGAGGAAATAGGCGAGCGCGAACGGAACGAAGACGCGCAGCAGCAGCGTGGCGAAGGTGGGGGCGTTTCCGGTCATGCTTCAATGTTGGCGCGAACGCGCGGCTGCACCATATTGATCGCATCGCAGAGGGTCAAAGGACATGGCCGAGGACCGAAATCGCAACGTCCCGTCTACCGCAGGTGCGAATGCCGTGGATTCGTTCGTGCGCGAAGTCGGCAGGCTGCCGGTCAATCGCGCGCCGGGCGGACGGGGCCGGCTGCTGTTCGCCATGGACGCGACGGCGAGCCGCGAACCGACCTGGGATCATGCCTGCGCCATTCAGGGCGAAATGTTCGTGGCGGCGGATGCGCTGGGCGGTCTCGACGTGCGGCTCGCCTTCTATCGCGGCTTCGAGGAGTTCAAGGTCAGCAAGTGGACCTCGGACGGCCGCGAACTCGCACGCCTCATGAGCGCAGTGCGCTGCGGCGCCGGCCGCACGCAGATCGCGCGGCTGCTGCGCTACGCCGGCGAGCAGCGCCGCGAGAGCCGGCTCGATGCCGTGGTCTTCGTAGGCGACTGCTGTGAGGAAGACGTCGATGCGGTTGGCCACGAGGCGGGCCAGCTCGGGCTGCTCGGCCTGCCGGTGTTCGTATTCCAGGAGGGCGAGGACCGAGCGGCGTCGCGGCTGTTTCCCCAGATCGCGAAGCTGACGCGCGGCGCCTACTGCAAGTTCGACCCGTCGAGCCCCGATCAGCTCAAGCGCCTGCTCGGCGCCGTTGCCGCCTATGCCGCCGGCGGACGCTCTGCCTTGCTCAAATACGGCAAGGACCAGGGCGGCGTCGCGGCCCTTCTCACCAACCAGATGAAATGACCGCGGACCTGCTGGCTGCCGTCGAAGGTTTCTTCGACAAGGAGATCCTGCCGCGCCATCGCGAATGGGCGGCTCATGTCTCCGCCCGAAAGGGGACTCCCCCGTTCATGGCCGAACTGAAGGCGAAGGCGCGCGTCGCCGGCCTGTGGAACCTCGGCCTGCCGGACCGGATGAGCAATCGCGCGTTTGCGCCGATCGCCGAGATCATGGGGCGCCTGCCGTGGGCGCCCGAAGTGTTCAACGCCCAGGCGCCCGACGTGCCCAACATGATCATGCTGCAGCATGCGGCGACCGCCGATCAGAAGAAGCGCTGGCTGGAGCCGCTGCTGGCGGGGCGCGTGCGCTCGGCCTTCGGCATGACGGAGCCCGACGTCGCCTCTTCCGACGCGACGAACATTACCACGACCCTGCGGCGCGAGGGGCCTGAGTGGGTCGTGAACGGCCGCAAGTGGTACATCACGGGCGGCGCCCATCCCGATTGTGCCTTCGTGATCGTGATGGGGGTGTCGCGGCCCGAGGCGCCGCGCACCGGCCGGCATTCGTGCGTGATCGTGCCGATGCCATCACCTGGCCTGCGGGTCGTGCGCGAGCTGCGCTTCCTCGGCTGGGAGGACAGTATCGCGCCCATCGCCGAACTTGATTTCAAGGACGTGCGCGTGCCGGCGGAGAATTTGCTGGGCGAGGAGGGCGAGGGCTTCGCCGCGGCCCAGGTTCGCCTGGGACCGGCGCGGCTGCATCACTGCATGCGCGCGATCGGCAGCTGCGAGGTTCTCGTCGAACTCATGATGGCACGTGCCGCCGAGCGCCGGACGTTCGGCCGGGCGGTGATCGACTACGATTCCACGCAACAGGCGATTGCCCGCTCCCGCATCGAGATCGAGCAGGCCCGCCTGCTGGTGCTGCGCACGGCGGAGCGGCTGGACAGCGACGGGCATCAGGCCGTCTGGCGTGACGTATCGATGGTGAAGGTCGCAGTGCCGGAGATGGCGCAGCGTATTGCCGATCGGGCGTTGCAGCTGTTCGGTGCGATGGGCGGCAGCGACGATGCGCCGATCCATCGCGCCTTTGCCGTTGCGCGCATGCTGCGCATTGCCGACGGGCCGGACGAGGTTCATCTGCGACAGATCTTCCGGCAGGAGCGGCCGGCTCGCTGGACCGTCGCGAACTCGCCCTATATTACGGCGGGCGATGACTGAGAACGGCCGCAAGCGGATCTATGCGATCGTATTTGGCCTGATCCTGGTCGGGATCACGCTCACGGGCCTCGAACTGCTGGCCTCGCTGGAAGCGCCGCGCTGGCCCGCGCGAGCCTTGCGCTCGACGCCGCCGGCCACCGTGCAGTTGAGCGACTTCACCGACTTGGCCGACAAGCCCTGGGTTTTCGAGCCGAACAACTCATGGGGCATGCGCGACAAGGAACGCAGCATCGCCAAGCCGGTGGGCGGTGGCTTCCGCGGCGTCTTCATCGGCGACAGCTATCTCGAGTTCCAGCTCACGCGCCTCACCGTGCCCGGCGAGGTTGAGCGGCGCTTCATCGAGGCCGGCCAGCCGAACGCCGAGATGATCAACCTCGGCATCTCCGCCACAGGCCCGCGCAGCTACTACTACCGCCTGCGCGACGTGGCGTTTGCCCTGTCGCCCGACGCCCTCGCGGTGTTCTTCTTCTCGGGCAACGACTTCCTCTACGACGGGCAGGGTTACGGTCAGGGGATCCTGCCCGACCTGGTAAGCGAGGCGCCCGGCGGTTCGATCCTCGGCAACGTCATGCCGAACGCCAACTGGGTGCTGGTCAATCGTCTGCGCCTGTCGGAGATGCTGACGATCAACAAGCCGGTGCCGCAGGAACTAGACACGCTGGCGAAGATCTCCCGCCTGCCGCCGGTGGAGCGGCTGCAGGCGCTCATTCGCCACATCAAGCGTTACTACTATCCCGACCTGAGCGATCAGCAGATTGCCGCCATCTTCAGCCGGGATAATGAAGCGTTCTGGCAGGCGTACGCCTCTGGCAAGGCCGACGATGAAGCGGTGCAGGGCTGGATCCTGAACCTCATGACCAAGTCGGAGATCGAGAATTCTCCCTATTTCGAGGCAACGACCAAGCAGCAGGCGGCGCGCCTGGTGAAGGACGGCGACATCCAGGCGACCTTGTCCTGGCTGACGGCCATGGACCGTGCCGCCCGGGAACGCGGCGTGCCGCTGGTCCTGTTCATCGTGCCGCCGGGCAGCGTCGATCCGGACTATGTCGACTACTGGAGGCCGTGGCCGCGCTTCTATGCCTTCAACGTGATCGCGGACTATCGGCAGGACCGTTTGCTGGAGGCCTTGAGCAGGACCTCCATCCGCTTCGTCGACCTGCGCAAGGACTTCGAGGGCGTGCGCGGCGCCTATCGCCGCAGTGACGCCCATTGGACGGACAAGGGCGTCGAGATCGCGGCCAACCGCGTCTTCCAGGAACTGCGCCGGCTCGACCGCCGCTAGGCGGCACCCAGCAGCCGCGCCGTCCAACTGCCCGGCAGGACCGACCCGAGCCAGACACCGGCCTTGGTGCCGATCGGGAAGGCGATGCGCGGCTTGTTGGCGGCAAGGCCACGTCGAATGATCGAAGACGCCCGCGATGCGGTCATCATGAAGGGCATCGGAAAGGGCGCCTCGGTCGTGATGCGACTGACGACGAACCCGGGACAGATGACGCTGACGCCGATCCCGTCCTTCTTCAGCACGTAGCGGATGCTTTCGCCCCAGACACGCACCGCGGCCTTGCTGGCATTGTACGAGGCCGAATAGGGCAGACCGACGAACCCCGCCAGCGAGGAGACGATGCCGATCTGGCCGCGCTTGCGAGCCATCATCGGATGGAGCAGCGGCTCGACGGTGTTCAGCACGCCGTTGATGTTGACGTCGAGCGTCTTGCGGATGATCGAAAAATCATCGAGCGAGGAATTGTCCTTGTCGATCGAGATGCCGGCATTGGCGATCACGAGGTCGACGGGATGCGCGGCGTCGAAGGCGGTAAGCCAGGGCAGGAAGCGCTCGCGATCGGTCACGTCGATCGTCTCCGCGACGACGGTGGCACCCTTCGCGCGGCAGCCGGCGGCAACCGCGTCGAGCCGCTCGGCATCCCGACCGGTCAGGGCCAGCGCTACGCCGGGGGCGGCATAGTCGAGGGCCATGGCCTCGCCGATGCCGCTCGAGGCGCCGGTGAGCACGATGCTGGAGAAGGTTTTCATGTGCGGCGCGCCTATTGTTGGGGTTTCGTGCGCCAGCCCCAGGTGGCGGCCATTTCCTGCGCCATCCGGTCGGCCATCAGCGAATAGCCGCGGCTGTCCATCAGGTCACGCTTGGGGTGGATGTCGTCGCTGTAGATCGTCTCCTTCTCGTCCTTGAAGACGTCGAGGAGGCTGCGGACCTCGATGTTGCGCTCGCGCAGGGCGAGGAGGCGCCGGACGATCTCGATGTAGCGTTCGCCATATTTGAGATCGGGGGTCCCGCGGCTCTCCTCCGGCGTCAGCGTCTTGTCCACGGCGGGGACGGGCTGGAGAAAGAACATAGACTTGATGCCGAAGTCGCGGGCCGTCACGTCCATGACGCGGATGTACTTGGCGTATTGCGCGATCTGCCAGTCCATGTAGGTCGACGCGGAGTTCGTGATGTTGCTGGGAAGGCTCATCATCTCCGAGTAGGTCTTCGCACCGAATCCGGAACCGTCGTCGGCCGGCTTCGACGCCAGGGCCGAAGCCAGCAGATAGGCGGCGTGCGAATGGCTGGTGAGCCCGGTCCCCAGCCAGCCGGAGATGCGGCCCAGGAACCAGCTCACGGCGAGGCTGCCGAACCCGTCCTTGGCGATGATCGGATTCACACCCAGGTAATTCGCGCCGGGCATCTCGAAGCGGACCTTGAGGCCCGGCTGGATCAGGTGCTGCTCGTTGTAACCGTCGAGCGTGACCACGGCGTCGATGAAGTCGCCGTAGATCGCCAGCAGGATCAGCTGCTGGGGCTGTTTCCAGGCGCCCAGTCCGCCATTCAGCACGAGGAAAGGCTTGCCGGTCGGGCTGACATAGCGCCGGTTGAGTTCTTCTTCGATGAAGCTCCGGCGACCCGGTTGGACGAGTTGGCTGATCTGCGAGGCAACCGATCCGCCGGCGAGGAGGATGACGTAGCGGTCGGGATTTCGGGCGACCGGATAGTTGTCGCCCAGCATGCCGATGTCGTTGGCACTGGGAACGCCGCAGGGATCGTCGCGATGATGGACGAAGGCCAGGTAGGGATGGGGAAACATCGTGTCGACGTAGCGGCAATTGCTGCCGCCGCTGCCGGTGATGTCCTGGATGTAGGTATTCCGGGACGTGGCGAAGAGTTCCTTGGCCGGGGTATAGCGACCGTCTCGTATCGTCAGCCACGCCGTGGAGAGGATCTCGAGGCCCGCCAGCGCCACGACAAGCCCAATGCACAGGGCCGCCACCTTGAGGCCCGTCTGCCGTGTCGGGGTCTTGTTCGCCATGACAACGCTCGCTCAATAGCCGATTGAATCGAAATGCCGATCCACTTAAGGGTTAACAGTGCCCACGAACAGGGCAGGGGGCAAATTGATTGCAAGTATGACGGGATACGCCCGGGCGCAGGGATCGGATGATCGGCGGCGCTGGGTCTGGGAAGCGCGCAGCGTCAACGGGCGGAACCTCGAAATCAGGTGTCGCGTGCCGCCCGGCTTCGACCGCCTGGAAAATCCCGCTCGGGTCGCCGTCGGCGGGAAGATGAAGCGCGGCAATGTATCGCTCACCCTCACCGTCACGAGCGAACGCAGCGCCAAGCCGCTCACCATCAATCGCACCTTGCTGGCGGAGCTGGCGACACTGGTCGACGAAGTGCGCAGGACGACCGGGGCGGCCGCTCCGTCCGCG
>JBILYJ010000526.1:0-3927 GCA_044377795.1 Reyranella sp.
CATCGTCACGACCTCGCCCGACGTGACGGTGTCGACCAATCTCGGCGCCTGGGTGAACCGGCGCGGCCTGTTCGGCCACACCGAAGCCGACGACGTGTTCCGCGAGCTCAAGGTCGTGTCGGCCCAGCTCTGGCGCCAGACGCCCAAGGGCCAGCATGTTGAGCTGGGCATCGCCGAGAACAACCTGTTCATCCAGCTCGCCGCGCTGGGCCTCAGCCATCAGCTGTTCGGCGCGCGCCTTCTGCCGATCGGCACCCTCTACGATCCCTTCATCGCGCGCGGCCTCGATGCCCTGAACTATGCCTGCTACCAGGATTCGCGCTTCATGCTGGTGGCGACGCCCTCGGGCGTGACCCTGGCGCCCGAAGGCGGCGCGCATCAGAGCATCCATACGCCACTGATCGGCATCGGCCAGCCCGGCCTCGTTTCCTACGAGCCGGTTTACGTCGACGAGCTGGCGGTGCTGATGCGCCACGGCTTCGACTACATGCAGCAGGACGATGGCGGCTCGGTCTATCTGCGCCTCTCGACGCGCAGCCTGGCCCAGCCCGAGCGCACCCTGACGCCGCAGCAGCAGGCCGACATCGTGTCCGGCGGCTACTGGTATGCCCCGCCCGAGGATGGCGCGGACGTGGCCATCGTCGCCATGGGGGCGGTGACGCCGGAAGCCATCGCGGCCCATGAGAGCGTGGCGCGCGACTTCGCTGGCGCCGGGTTGCTGGTGCTGACCTCTCCCGACAGGCTCCACACCGATTGGCTCGCCGCGCAGCGGAACCGTGGCCGTACGACCGGTCAGGTCGACCGGTCGCCGAGCCCGATCGAGCGCCTGCTGGCCCCCTTGTCGCGCGATGCGCGCATCGTGACGGTCATGGACGGCCATCCGCTGGCGCTGTCGTGGCTGGGCTCGGTGCGCGGCCAGCGGGTCGTGCCACTTGGCATCGAGAAGTTCGGCCAGTCCGGCGACATTCCCGATCTCTATCGAACCTACGGGCTCGATGCGGCGGCGATAATCGACGCGGTGGCGCGCGCCGTCTAAACTGGCGGTGTGAAAGTAGACGGCACCCCTTACCGAACCATCTGGCTCGCCGCCGACGGCACGACCGTCCAGGCGATCGACCAGACCCTGCTGCCCCATCGTTTTGTCGTGCGTGATTTGCGCACGATGGAAGACGCGGAGGTGGCGATCCGCACCATGATCGTGCGCGGCGCGCCGCTGATCGGTGCCGCCGCGGCCTACGGCATGGCGCTCGCCATGGCAGCCGATCCTTCCGATGCGATGCTGGCGCGGGCCTACACGGTCCTGATGGAGTCGCGGCCGACCGCGGTGAACCTGCGCTGGGCGCTCGACGACCAGCGCGCACTGCTGGCGCCGCTGCCGCCCGCCCAACGACGCGAGGCGGCCTATCGGCGCGCCGCCGAGATCTGTGACGAGGATGTCGAGATCTGCCGGCGTATCGGTGAGAACGGGCTGGGCCTGATCCGCAAACTGCAGCCACGCGACAAGAGCGGCCGCATCAACGCCCTCACCCATTGCAATGCCGGCTGGCTCGCCACCGTCGACTGGGGCACGGCGCTGGCGCCGATCTACCAGGCGCACAATGCGGGTACCCCCATCCATGTCTGGGTCGACGAGACGCGGCCCAGGAATCAAGGCGCCAGCCTGACCGCGTGGGAGCTGGGCAAGCACGGCGTGCCGCACACGGTCATCGCCGACAATGCCGGTGGCCACCTGATGCAGCACGACCAGGTGGACTTCGTCATCACCGGCACCGACCGCACGACGCGCGGCGGCGACGTCTGCAACAAGATCGGCACTTACCTCAAGGCGCTGGCCGCACACGACAACGGCGTGCCCTTCTATGTCGGCCTGCCCTATCCGACCATCGACTGGACGATCGTCGATGGCGTGCGCAACATCCCGATCGAGGAACGCAGCGCGCGCGAGCTGTCGCACATGACCGGGCGTCTTGTGAAAGATGGGGCGGAGACCGGCGAACTCGCCACGGTGAAGATTCTTCCCGAGGGCAGCGCCGGCGCCAATCCCGCCTTCGACGTGACGCCAGCCCGGCTGGTGACGGCGTTGATCACCGAACGCGGTGTGTGCGACGCCAGCGAAGCAGGACTTCTTTCCCTCTACCCTGAACAGCAGACCCGGGCGGCGTGAAAGTCAGCCAAACGGCCAAGGCCACTGCCGGCCTTGGCCTCACCCAGATCGTGGGCTGGGGTACGACCTTCATGCTGCCCTCGGTGCTCGGCCGGAGCATCGAGCACGAACTCGCGCTGCCGAGCGAGATCGTCTACGGCGGCATCACCGTGATGTTCGGCGTCGGCGCGCTGTTCGCCCCCTGGGTCGGCCGCCTGCTCGACCGCACCGGCGCACGCTCCGTCATGACCGCGGGCTCGATCGTCTATGCGCTCTCGCTCGCGGCGCTTTCCTTTTCGCAGGGACTCGTGAGCTATCTCCTGTGCTGGGCCGCGATGGGCGTCGCTTCGACCCTGGCGCTGAACACGCCGGCCAGCATCGCGCTCGCCCAGATCGCCGGCGCCCGCGCGCGACAGGCCATCGCCGTGCTGGCCATCGTCGGCGGTCTTGCCTCCACCGTGTTCTGGCCGATTTCCGAAGCCCTGGAAACCTTCTTCGGCTGGCGCGGTGTGCTGCTGGTCTATGCCGCGTTCCATCTTCTGGTCTGCGCGCCGGTCCATCTGCTGATGCTGCCCGGCCGGCCGCCGGTCGGCCCGCACGCCGCGGCCGGTACAGGAGCGGCACCGGTCGCCGCGGATCACACCAAACGCATCTTCCTGTTGCTCGCCGTCGCCTTCTCCTGCGGCGCCTTCATTTTCACCGGTTTCATCGTGCACGCGATCGGCGTGATGCGCGGGCTGGGTCACGATCCTGCCTCGGCCCTCCTGCTTGCCTCGCTGATCGGGCCGGCGCAGGTGGCGGTGCGGCTGGTCGAGCTGGTATTCGGCCACCGCTATTCCGTCACCAGCTCGGCGCTGTTTGCCGCGGCCGTATTGCCGTTCGGCCTGGGGCTGGCCTTCCTGGCCGGCGGCAACTTCGCAGTCGCGCTCCTCTGCCTCGTAGCCTACGGCATCGCCAACGGCCTGAAGGCGGTGCTGCGCGCCACCCTGCCGCTCGCATTGTTCGGCCGCGCCCAGTTCGGCTCCTATCTCGGCCGCCTCGCTCTGCCGCAAGGCATCGTATCGGCCGCCGCGCCGCCGGTCCTGGCGGCGGTGATGGCCAAATACGGCGCCGAGGGCGTGCTCGGCCTCACCTTCGTCGTCGCCACGGTAGCCTTCGCCGCGACCGTAATGCTCGTGCGAACGAGCGGTTCGGTGCGCTGACCAGCGCGCTCCCGTCGTAAACCGGTGCTACAGTCATCCCGCCCATGTTCCAACTTCACTCCATGTTTCTCGGCTTCGCCGTCGCCCTCGGCGTCGGCCTGCTGATCGGCATCGACCGCGAGCGCAAGAAGGGCGAAGGACCCGGCCGCGGCGCCGCAGGCATCCGGACCTTCACCCTCGCCTCGCTGGCCGGCGCGACCGGTGCGGCGGCCGGAGGCGATCTGCTGCTGGCCGCCGTCGTGCTGGGCATGGTGGCCTTCGCCGGCCTGTCCTACTGGCGCGCGCGCGACAACGATCCCGGCCTCACGACCGAGACGGCGCTGGTGGCGACCACGCTGCTGGGCGGCCTCGCCATTCGCGAACCCGCCTTCGCCGCGGGCGTCGGCGTGGTCGTCGCCCTGCTGCTCAACGCCCGCGTCGCCCTGCATCGCTTCGTCCGCTCGGTGCTGACCGACGAAGAGATCCACGACCTGCTGATCTTCGCCGGCGCCACCCTGGTCGTGCTGCCGCTGCTGCCCGACCATCCGATCGGCCCCTATGGCGCGCTGAACCTGCGTACGATCTGGCTGGTCGTGATCCTGG
>JBILYJ010000079.1:0-14982 GCA_044377795.1 Reyranella sp.
TGGGAGGGCACTGCCAGAAGGCAACCGCAAACGGCGGCGGCTGAAAGCATAAGTTTCATGGTTGAGTCTCTTTCGGTGTCCAATGACGCCAGTGCATAGGGCCGCCGCCCAGTCTGTTTCCTACAAACTTCACCTTTCCACAATGCCGGTATAGAGAGCTGGTACGGCGACAAGCCCACGCCGTCTTTAAGCGACCATCAAGGGCCCGCGCTGGTTTGCAGGGCTGACCGAAGGACCAGGTGAAGTGCCCTGGCAATTCGTCTGAGCGTCATCACGGCGTCGAGCCCAAGAAGCAGTCAAGTCGTCTTGCCGGCACTTATTTCCAGAGCCCGATCAGGAACTCAAACCCTAGCCCGCTTAGCCCCAGCACCACAGCTGCCCACACGAACGCTGAGGTAACATTGGCAAGCTGAAACGGCCAATACGGCATAGCAAAGATGCCCGCCATGAGCGGAACCACCGCCCGCAAGGGGCCGAAGAACCGACCGATGAAGATGGCGAGCACGCCACGCTTTTTTACGAATGCCTCTCCTTTCGAGATGAGATCGGGAAAACGGGATAAAGGCCAGGTGTGGTAGACGGTTTTCTCCAGTTTGAGGCCGATCCAGTACGACAGCCAGTCGCCGAGCGCTGCTCCTAGGGAAGCGGCAACCCAGATCGGCCAGAACTCGATCCCGCTCACTCCAACCAGCGCACTGATTGCTACCAGCGCGGCCCACGCGGGAACCAGGAGCGAGATGAATGCCAGGGATTCGCCGAACGCGAGGGCGAACACGATCGGCGCGGCCCAGGCTTCATGCGTCCGCACAAAATCGACGATCTGCTGGCCGTAGGCTTCGAACGACATTGCGACTGTCTATATGCTTGAAGAGCGACGGTGATTTAGGCAGCCTGTGCTTACTCAAACTCCGGAAAGCAGAGAAAGCATAGAGCTTTCGGCGCCGCAGTCATACCGTCATCAGCGCTTCTGTCCGCCCTCGGTTCCCTGCTCTCGCTTCGGGTGCGCAGCCGTGCCGCACTGGAGCTCGTGCTCGTCGCCTTGCGACATCAGGTGACCGTCCTGCGCCGGCAACACCCTGACCTGCACCATCGCTACGAGCGTCGCGCGGCCTGAACTGTCTGGAGTGACCGAACCTATCTCGCCGTCGCGGTGAGGTCGTCGTCGCAGTTCGCTATTGTGTCGCTCGGAGGCAGGCGCGCGAGAGAGCAGCGCTCTGGTCTACTACCGAATATCGTCGGTCGCGATCTTCAACCCGCAAACCGATTTCATGGCTGTATCGATTTTGAGCAATGGACAGCTACTTCTTCCTTCGCGGCTTCACCGCGGCGGCCAGTGTCGCCACGCCATCGCGCAGCGCCCCGAGATGCGACTCGTCGAGCGGCTGCTGCGAGGCCAGACCCTGGCCGATCTCTTTCAGCAGGTCGGCCAGAAGATAGTAGTGCAGATGAACGGCGATCTCGCGCCGTTCCTCGCCCGTGCGAATCAGACGCAGCAGGACCTCGTCGGCTTCGACCTTCACGTCGAACGAGGACTCGCGCCCGAACGCGCCCATGTAGGTCTTGTCCGGAAAATCGACCGAGACTTCGGCCTTGTCGGTGATGGATTTCATGCGGTGATCCTAGACGCTTCATCGCGGTGCGGTTTGACATGACGCAAACGCCGGGAACTGGGCGGCAGAGGTTCGAAGGGAATGATTAGCTCGCACCACTCCAACGGAGCCGACTTTCCCCCGGACGGACCTCGCTTGGTTCCTACCCGCGGCCGCCTGCTCTCTGAGGCATTGGCGCCTGTAACCATGCAGGAGGAGGCCGCGTGACCGTTGGATATCGTATGACGGTAACCCGACCCGGCGACGAATGGCAGGCCGTTTGTCCCGCGCTGTGCCATCATGGCGCTGTGATCTACGGCGCCACCCGCGAAGATGCGCTCACCCATATCTAGAATGCGATCTCGTTGATCCTCGAGAAAATGAAATTGAACGGGATGCTGCTGCCATCCAACGAGCCAGCGTCGGGAGGCGTATTGCTAAACATCATGATTGAATAGCGCAGCCATGCCGGTCTTAGCTTGCACTTTGTAGGTAACGAACGGCCACGAGGTCGTTGCTTCCCATAGGTCCTTAACTGATGAAGACAGCTGCCGCCCGCTTCGCCGCGCATGCCCTCGAAACGCGCTACTCCGACCTGAACGGTGCCGTGGTGCAGCGCACCAAGGTCTTCCTGCTCGACAGCCTGGGCGTCGGCATCGCCGGCTCCTCGACCGAGGGCAGCGACGAGCTCTTGCGCGTGGCGTCCGGCTGGAGCGGCACCAGGGGACCGGCCGCGGTACCGGTGTGGGGTCGATCGGCGTGCTTCTCCGCGCCGGTCGCTGCCTTCCTCAATGCCTGGCAGATGCACAACCAGGAATACGACTGCCTGCACGAGGGCGCGGTGGTGCATGCCCTGGCCACCGTCCTGCCAGCCGCGCTGGCTGCGGCCGAAGAGCAGGGCGGCGCGAGCGGCACAGAGCTGATCGCGGCCCTGGCGGTGGGTGTCGATATCGCCGCCGGCCTCGGCCTCGCCTCGCGCGCCGGCTTCCGCTTCTTTCGACCCGCGACAGCCGGCGGCTTCGGCGCGGTGGCGGCGGCCGGCCGTCTGCTCGGCTTTGACCAGTCAACGCTGGAAGCAGCCTTCGCCTGGCAGCTCGCGCAAGCCAGCGGCACTATGCAGGCACACGTGGAAGGCAGCCCCATCCTGCCGGTGCAGGTCGCCTTCAACGCCCGCGCCGCGCTGCAATCCTGCGAGCTGGCACCGCTAGGCTTTACCGCGGCGCGGGCCGTGTTCGAGGGGCCTTTCGGCTATCTGCCGCTGTTCGAGGGAGCTCATGACCTCGCTCCGGTGCTCGACAGCCTCGCCCACGCCGGTCGTATGGCCGAGTTCAGTCACAAGCCCTATCCCGCTGGGCGTGCCACTCATGGCGGCATCGAAGGCGTGATGACGCTGCGTGCCGAGCACGGCTTTGCCGTGGCTGATGTCGCCCGCATCGAAGTGATCGCGCCGCCGCTGATCGTGCGCCTGGTCGGTCGTCCGCCTCGGCCCGACGCCGGCGCCAGCTACGCCCGCCTCTGCATGGCCTACGCGGTCGCCAAGACGCTGCAGCACGGCGCACTCGATCTGGCCCACTTCCGCGGGGACGCGCTGGTCGACCCGGAAACCTACGTGCTGGCGGCGCGCGTCGAGACGCGCGACGACGGCAGCACCGATCCCAATGCGCTGGCGCCGCAGACCGTGGTGGTGCATTTGCGCGACGGCCGCGCGCTCCGTTGGCGGGCCGAGACGATGCTCGCCCATCCGGCGCGCCCGCTCACGAGGGCGCAGCATCTGGCAAAGTTCCACCGCTGCCTGTCTTTCAGCGCCGAGCCGCTGGCATCCGGGGCCGCTGCGCAGCTGATCGACACCGTAGACCGGCTTGAGGAGATGACGGACGTCCGCGGGCTGTCCGTATTGGCGGCGGGGACGGGCTGATCGCGTCAGTTCAAGATATTGAAACGGCCGACGAGCTATCAAGCGGCCTCTTGGTGATAGTAGCGCCTCTCCGACATCTCGCAGTTTACTCCTAGCCTCCGCCCCCCGACCACCTGCACATTCGAAATACGCAGAACTACGCTCCCGATTCTCCCTTTATTACAGAGACTTACAAGAAACGTACGAAATCCCGAAGTCATCAGCTTTGGAGAGAATGGGCCGCAGAGAGAGCCAAATGGCCTTGGACACCACGAAGCCGGTCAACAGGTCTGGCGTGAAAAGCCCGCCGATATTGGGCTTTCCAGGCCCCGCCGAGGCGGGAGAGACTGTTCAGTTGGGTAGCAGTGGCGGAGGGAACGAACCTGAAATCCGACGGTCTCTGCGTCTTGACGGGTAGTCCAGCGTAGCACTGCAGTATCTCCGGCCCTCCCGCCCGAACGGCCCCACGCAGCAGCGCATCGCGCCTTCCGTCCGTGCCGGCCCGATCACGAGATCAGGCCGAGTTCCCGCGCCTTGACCTGCAGCGCAAGGACCTTCGAGAAGATGCGGCATTGCGCCAGGCCGCCGGCGAGGAACCACAGGCCCGGCTGGCCGGTGGGGCGCCACATGCCCGCGAGTTCACCTTCTTCATCGAAACCCCAGACCGGACCGATTCGATCCGTGATCGCGTCGCCGAGCACCGGGCGGACGGCTTCCTTCTGGCCCTCGTAGCCGGTGGCCAGCACGATTAGGTCGGCCTGCCGAACAGTACCGTCCTTGATGAGAGCGCCCTCGGCGCAGAACCGCTCGATGTCGGTGAACGAGATCAGGCCGACGCGGCCGTCGACGATCATCTCCGAGCAGCCGGCGTCGAAGTAATAGCCGCCGCCGCGGTTCTGGTACATGATCTGCCAACCCGTGCCGTCGGGCCCCGACGTCAGCTTGAAGCCGCGCTTCTTGAGCCCCTCCAGGAGCTCCCTGTCGGCCTCCGCATTCATCTTCGTGATGTTCTGATGCGCGCGCGCATAGATCGGGTAAGGGAAAGAGGTCGCGAGCAGGTCGCAGTCCTCGAAGGAGATGTCCTCATCGTAGAGCGCGTAGGGTGCCTGCGCCTCCTTCAGGCTGACGACGAGCGTCGGCCGGTTCTGGATGATTGTGACTTCGGCCGCGCCGGAGACGACTAGGTCCTGAGCCACGTCGTGACCCGAGGTCCCGGTGCCCAGCACGAGGGCGCGCTTACCCTTCCAGTCCGAGCCGCTGCCGGCCTCGGCCGAATGACGCACCGCGCCCTGGAAGTCGCCGAGGCCCGGCAGATCCGGCGTCTTCGGGATGGTACTGACGCCGTTGCAGAAGACGACGTGGCGCGGGTGCATGATCCGCTCACTGCCATCGGCGCGCTTCAGGTTAACGGTCCAGCGCTTCGCTGTTTCATCGTAGGTGGCGGCGGTCAACTCCGTGGCGGTCCAGACGTTCAGTTCCATCGCCTCAGCGTAGAGCTCGAACCAGTTCGCCAGCATGTCCTTCGGGACAAAGACCGGCCAGGAGCGCGGAAATTGCATGTAGGGAAAGTGGTTCACCCGCGTCTCGTTGTGCAGGGTCAACGCGTGATAGCGGCGGCGCCAGGAATCGCCGATGCGCTTTTCCCGGTCGATCGCCAACGTGTCCACGCCGAGCATGCTGAGACGGGCAGCGACCATCAACCCCGCCTGCGCCGCGCCCACCACCAGCACGGCGGGATCGCGCTCTTCGTAGGCGATGGCCCGGCGGCGGCGATCGGCCCAGTTCTCGCCGCCGAAATTGCGTTTCCAGTCGACGTCCTGCCAGCGCTTGCCGTTGGCTGGATCCTCATGTCCGCGGATCTCGTCGAGCGCGGTCATGAGCGTCCAGGCGCGCGGCTTCCCGTCTTCGGAGACTAGGCGCACGACGCCATTGCAGTAACCGATCCGGGTTTCGAAGGTGAAGATCGCCTCGATCGCGTCGGTTCCCGCCCGCTTGACGAGCCTGGGTGGCGTGCGTCCTGCGGCAAGTTTCAGTCCACGCGGCGCCATGCCGGTCGCGGCGTGCGCCATGCGCTCGGCGATGGCAGAAGCGCCGGAGGTCGTGTGCAAATCCCAAGTAAAGGCGAGGATGTCCCGCCAATGACATTCGTTCGCGAAGAGCGCTGCAAGGCGCGGGGCATCGCCGGCGGCCAATGCCGTCGTGAACTCCCCGAGCCAACTCTCGGTAGTCGCCTTAGCCGACGCGTTGGTCAGGATGCCGTCCATGGAATCGTTTCCTCAGTTTCTCTAAACTCCGCCGGCCGAGCTCGGCCTGAACAACAAACATAAAACGATCGCCCAGACGATGCCCCAAAAGATCCAGGTGATGGTCGGGTTCGCGGCCTGCCACTCAAGAATACTCTTATGAATAGCCATCGTAACTTTGCCTTTCCTTACCAATCCTACTGCTGTCACTTTTCGTCGGCCGGTGGCTGGGGCCCTTTGGAGGGATCGACCAAATGAGACCCGCCACAGGCAAGGCACTGGACCACTTCCAAGCGACTCGTCTCATCCTCAGATGGCGCGTCGTCGGAGGCGAAGCCTTGAACGTTCATGCCGCAATTGGACAGCAGTAGAGGAATGGCCTCCCCATTCTCTCTTTCCTAGTTTCCTAGCCGATCACGAGTAGATGACGATAGATGCCGCGCTCTCCGCTCTCCCGTGGCAACTCGTCCATCGGCCGAGCCTTGGGCACCGTCTCGCCGTTGATGACCATTTCTCGCACGCATTGCCGAGTAGTTTGGGAGAGCGTGCGAATCACCTCTTCTGTGTCACCCGTAGTCATTACACCAGGAAGATCAGGAACCCACGCAGTGAATCGCCCATCCTTCGTGCGTTCGATGAGCGAGTAGTAGCTCGCATCCAGCATCTTCTCCCTCCCTTGGGATCAATGATGCAAACTGTCGGAAGGGGAGAACATTGATTTGGATCAAGACCAAGCATCGTCGCCCCGCGACATCAGTTGACCTTCCTGCGCCGGCAACGCCGCGCCATCGCTACGAGCGTCGCGCAGCCTGAACCGTTTGCGGTGACCGAACCTGCACCGCCTTTGCGGCGCCGGGTGTGTCGGCGGCTGCTCTTGCGTCGCTCAGGGACTGACGCGCTTAGAACCCGCGTGCGCAGATCGGGTCGCAACAGAGCAGCGCGCTCTCCGATTGCCGAACATCGGCAACCATGGCCTTCAGCGGAATACCGATTCCATGGCCGAATGGAATTTTGAGCAAGGACAGCTCTCTTCATCTATCCCTTGGGTGTGCACGTTGCGACAATCGCGGGTTGTCTGAAGGCGGAAGCGAACGCGCGCTCGTCAATTGCCCGTGCTGCTTCGCAGGCCTCGGAAGTATTGTACTCCGCTGTGGCGACCGCGACGTTTCCGCCCGCAAATATCAGAAGCGTCAAGATGTAGACCATGGCGATACCTCCTTTGCGGGATGTCCCGGCTTCTGTTGAAATTGTGAAGCAGGCGTTGCTCACCTTGAGCCTGTTAGGCTCGGGGTGTCGAATCCCACGAAGGAGAGCAACGCCGTGAAGAAAATTACCATGTCAGCCGCCGGTGGTCCTGGGGCAATCGTCGAAAATGCTTGGCAGGATGTCTGTGCCAGCTTCGAGCGGTTCTGCCCGGACCTCGATGCGCCGAGCCATCGAACTTGCAGGCGGCAAGCTCGCCATACCAGCCGAGGATCGTGTCCAGCTGAGCCACGGTGGCGATGTCGGCGAGAACCTTGCGGCCCAGGCGACGACCGGTCTGTCCAGAGCGCCTCGCTCGGCGTCCGACAGCTTCAGCCGACCCTTCAGCTGGGCCTTCATGATGCGGTTTTCGGCGGCGAGATACTCGTTCCGCGCCAGCAACTCCTGGTCCACCGTCCCCGTCACTTAGGCCAGGATACGCGCCCAATCCATAAAAGCCTCCTGCCCTACCCAGACTCAGCGACGGCATCATGGACCGTCCGCAAAATCGTACCGGACCACCTCCGGCACCGCTATGCTTACCCCGCTTAGGCGCTGGGCTCCCGGTCGGTCGAGTTTTTTGACCAAACGGGATGCCACGGTGTCCCGAACTATTGCAGGGTGTTCAGATCGCAGCAGCGGGAAACGCTCCGCTCGAATAATCGAGACTCGTTTGCCGAAATCTTGTTTGGAAATCCGCTTCCTGGGTCGAATGGGATTTTGAGCAAGGACAAGCCGTGCGGCCCGCGCGTGACCCATAAACCCGTCGCCCTCGTAAGACGAGGGCGCTTCCCCTTCGCGGACTCCGCGAAGGGGAAGGGGATAATCCAGCTAGCGGCGCTGGCCCAGGAACATCATGAGGAACTGGAACAGGTTCACGAAGTCGAGGTAGAGGCTGAGGGCGCCGAAGATGGCGACCTTCTCGGCCGTGTCGGTGCCCCAGGCGTCGGCATACTGGTCCTTGATCTTCTGGGTGTCGTAGGCGATGAGCCCCGAGAAGATCAGCACGCCCGCGGCGGAGATGATGAAGCTCATCGCGCCCGACGGCCAGATCATGTTGACGATGCTGGCCAGGATCAGGCCGACCACGCCCATGAACAGGAACTTGCCCATGGCCGTCAGGTCCTTCTTCGTCGTGTAGCCGTAGAGGCTGAGCGCGCCGAAGGCGGCGGCGGTCACGAAGAAGGTCCGGGCGACCGAGGCCCCGGTGTAGGTGAACAGCAGAAGCGAGAGGCTGACGCCCATCAGGGCCGTCACCGTCCAGTAGACCGCCTGGATCGAGCCGACGCTCATTTGCGCGGCGCGAAACGAGACCAGCAGCAGCAAGCCCATGGGCGCCAGGATAGCGACCCAGCCAAGGCCGTTCAGGCCGACGACGCGGCCCGCCTGGATCTGGAAGAAGAGACCGGCGAGATCGGGCGAGCTGAACAGGCCGAAGGCCACGATGCCCGAGAGGGCGAGGCCCGAGGCCATGTAGTTGTAGACCCGGATCATGTGGGCGCGCAGGCCCACGTCGAACGCCGCCTGGTCGGCGGCCGTGCCGGTCCTGGTGAAAGTATTGAAATTCTGATTCGCCATTTTGCCTCGCCTCCGCGGGATTTCGATTTCGCCGTCCCGCCACCTGTCACTGTGGTGACAGAACCTCCGTGAATCAATAGAAACGGCGACATGCCGCCGCTGGCGGCACCTGTACTTACCCAAAACTCCAAAACGCCGAGAAAGCATAGGGTTTTCGCCGCCGCAGCCATACCGTCATCGGCGCGCTCTCTCTTCTCTCCGCCCTCGGTTCGCTGCCCTCAGTCACTGCCTGCGGCCAGGACGAGACCTGCAATTCGACGAAGAGATTACCTTCCTCCAGATCGTCCGAAATTCCTGTCGCCCGTTTCAACTCAATGCGACGGACGGCGACGCGACGGAGGCTCTCGCCATGTGATCGCTTGCCGGCTCGGCGCAGCGCCGCACGGCGGCGACGGCCTGGCCACCAAGGCCAGTGCGAAGGTCGATTGCGGCCTCGCCGTCGAATTCTCCGGCAGCGCCCGGCCGCTCGCTCATGAGATCGAAGCGCAACAGCATCGTTCGGCCTGCCTGCATCGCCTTAGGAGATGTAGGGCGAATAGGCCTGATCGTTCTCGGGATCGATGTATTGCAGCCGTGCCGACCCGCCCAGCTTGTCGAAGTTGGCATCATAGGCGGCGGGCTGGGTATAGCAGTCCGACTCGGCAAAGAGGTTGGCCGAGAAACGCAGAGGCAGGTCGAAGACCGGTGTCGACCAGGCCGCATTGATACGCGGGCTGAACTCGGCGGTCCGGGTGCCGCCGGTATTGGCCGCCTCGGCGTTTGAATTGTAGTTGAAAGGCGCCAGGATGTTGAAGGTGAACTGCGAGCGCCGCGCCTGCTGTTCCACCCCGGGCGCCGTCGCGAAGATATTGTCCTGCGGCACCAGCGTCCGACCCGGGGTCGCGAACAGTGCGTCGTAGCGCGCTGGCGCGGAATCGTCAGTCGCGTCGTTCCGGGCGTTGCCGGTCTGCGCCACGACCTGCCCTGCGACCAGGAGGCACGACAACAGCACCGCGCCCGCAACAGGCTCGAAGTATCGGGCGATCACCCTGCCCTTCTTCACCACGCTCATTTCCATGTTGTTTCCGGCCTCATCTCCGGGCCCCGGTTTGCACCGCCCCTCAGGGGGATCGCTACTGCGCGCGATTTCACAACTTGGGCTGCGCGATGCCATATGCTCTTTATCCCGTCTACTACGGGTAGATCGGTCGGGGGCTTCCATATAGAATTCAACGAGAGGCCGTTGTTTCTGCGCCGCTGACCAAAGGTGAACGCTATGCGAAATTTGACGGGTGTGTTGTGCACTTCGGCCTTGTACGCCGCTGTCCTTGCCGGGTGTTCGACACAGCAACCTCCGGGTATGCAGGCATCGGCGCCGCCTTCCTCGACCGTCAACGCCCCTATTGAATTCCGGGTGGTACCCGAGAGAAATCCGTCTGGATGCATACGGTTCGACACGGCGCTGTCGCGCGTCCACACGTTCACGCGAGCAGATGATACGGCGACGGTCACTTCGGCAGGCGGCATTACCAGCAACATGACTCAGACATCGCCGGGAATCTACACGTCGGACTTCAGCCTGGGTGGCACGACGCTCCGGGTCGTTGCGAATTCATCGAGTTCACCGAAATCACTCGTCGTCACCGAACCTCGGCTTGGATGCCGCTGGAGTGCCATCGCTCCCTGACGTGATCTCTCCGATGTGCGTCTCGGCCCCAGTGTCAACGCCGGAGTAAGAATGCATCGGCCGGACGTCAAGGGCGGGCCTCACCCTGAAGAAATAAGCCCCAGCTTCGCCGGCACCAGACCGGTCGTCTGATCGCCCTCAGCCCCAGCCTGCCGGCGGTGATGACATCATCACGTCGAATAGTCGGCCTTGATCAGGCGCGACAGGGCCGCAGCCAGCTCCTCGGCACTGAAGGGCTTTCTGAGCACCTGGCGGTCGAGTCCGCCATCGCCGAGGTCTGCCCGGCGCTGTGGTCGCGCGGCTTCGCCCGCGAGGACCGAACCGGCGATCAGCACGACGCCTTCAGCATCGCCGCTTGCCTATCCATCGCCGACCGAGACGGACGCCTTGCTGCTGCTCTAAATCCCGGACTGACCGCGGCCGAACGCTCGGTGGCGCAGGTGGAGGGTTGGATCCTGGGCGTCGGCGGCACCATCGGCGCAAAAATGGCGAGCCCCTTCGAGGGAGCGAGCACAACACGGCATTGAGACCGCTGAGGGCTTGCCCCGAACACTCAAATATTCGCTCTCAGTTCATGCCGCCCGACTGCCAGTACTTTGGAAACACGCAGAACTACGCGCCGAATTACCACGTCAATTCAATGATTTACGCGAAGCATACTAAATCCAGCAGTCAACAGCTTCGGAGAGAAAGGGCCTGAGAGAGAGCCGGCAGGCCCTGGCGGGCCGATCCCGGTCAACAGGTCGCTGGCGAAATGCCCGCGGTTATTGGGCTTCCGAGAGGTCCGCCGAGGCGGGAGAGACTGTCAGCTCGACGGTGAATGGCGGAGGGAAAGGTCCTGAAATCCAACGGTCTCTTAGGCGAGCGGGGCCGTCGCAGGTGTAATTCCCGCCTCGGCGTCGGGCAGCTTCTGTCGACCTTTCAGCTGGGCCTTCATGATGCGGTTCTCGGCCGCCTGGCATTCCGTTCCGCGCCAGCAGCTCCTGGCCCACCGTCCCTGTCACGTAGGCCAGGATACACGCCCAATCCGTACCCCCCCCCGCCCTACCCAGGCTCGGCGACGGCGTCATGGACCGTCCGCAAAACCGTACCGGACCACCTCCGGCTCCGCTATGCTTACCCCGCTTGGGCACTGGGTTTCCGTCCGTTCGAGTTTTTTGACCGAACGGGAACCTATGGGCGTTCGCCCCATATTGGGAAGCCACGCAATCGATTTTTTCTCAAGTAATCCTGCTCGGCTCTAGAATTGCTTCCTGAATCCAATGTTGACCGCTTGGCCGTTGAGAGCGTTACCGAAGCGCAGATCACCACGGATGAATCCCAGCAGGCCAAAATCCAGGAGCTTGAACTGAACGCCCGCGCCAATTTGCCCAAACGTGCCGACACGGTCGGAGTTGACCGCGAAGTTGAAGCTCGAGCCCGAGTTATTGACATAGGCATTGACGATGTCGTTGCCAACGAACTCGCGCCACACCGAGGCGTGCACGAACGGCGCCAGCGCGATGTTGTCGGAGGCCATGAATGTCCCGCCGAGGTTCGCGCCGATGCGACCAAGCCAGCTCTCGATCGGCTGGAAGCTCATCAGCCCTGATGTTCCAGTACTCGACAGTGCCTGGTTGAAATACAGGTTGTTGAACGAGTAGTTGCCGTAGGTCAGGCCCAGCAACGGTTCCACATAGACGTGGTCCGACAGGTCGAAGCGATTCGACAGGTCGACGTTGACGCTGATCCCGGTGCCAGTCAGCAGGCTATTGGGCGCCACGACGTAGACGTTGCCCAAACCGGCCTGGCTGGTGAACGACGACACCGTGCCACTGTAGAAGTCCTTGCGCACGTTGATCTCGGCGACGAACGAGCCGCGCGACACGACGCTGTAGAGCGCCATGTGGGGCACCGTTACCGCGACCTGCGTCGAGGTGGTGCTGGCGCTACCGTAGGGCACCGGAGTGGTCGTGATCGAGTTGGTGCTGGCATCGGCCACGCCGCCGAAGAAGCCGAGATTGACGTTCCATCCCGAGTCGGCTGCGTTGTAGATACCGACGTCGAGACCCGCCTGGAATCCCGAGAAGTTCGTCGTGCCGTTGGTGCTCGACGCCGAGTTGATGCCAAACGCGTTGGTCGCGCTGCCCAAGGTCGTGGTCGACCCGCCAGAGTTGATGCGGACGAACGGCCCGCCACTGATCTGGTTTTCCTTCGGATCAACCGGCCGCGGGACAAAGGTTGATGCAGGCTGGAAGAAGCCCGAGGTCAGCGATGCAACAATGCTGGAGATGCTGGCCGCGACGCCGCTGATCGGACCGCTGTTGAACATCGTCTGCAGGAAACCGTCGGTGCCAGGGCCGTTCTGTAGCAGGAAGCTGTTGAACAGGCCGTTCGACAACTGCGGCACCACGCCCTTATTGCCGACCACCAGCGAGCCGCCATTGAGGTCCAGCACCGTCTTGGGCGTCGAGAATACCGGCGTCGCTGCGCCCGGCGCGGCATTTGTGAAGTAGATGTTCTGGCTGCCCGACGAGGACCCGCCCACCGTCACCAGGCTCACATTCGTCCCGTTGGCCACGGAGTTGATCGTGCCCGTGCCCGTGAGAGCACCCGTAATCGTCAGCTGGGCAGTTGGGCTGTTCGTGGCGATCGTGCCGTTGTTGGTGAAGGTCGAGGCACCCAGCACGGGCATGTTGGAGTAGTTCAGGAAGCCGGTATTGGTGAAGGTCGTCACCCCGGACATGCTGCCGCTCAGGTTGAAGTTCCCGCTGTTGGCCACCGTGCCCACGATCGACCCACCCGAGCCGTTTACCGTGCCGCTGTTGATCAGGTTACCCACGATCGACCCGGCCGACTGGTTGAGGATCCCGGAGTTTGTGATGTCGCCCGTCCACGTCCCGGTGTTGTTGAGCGTGCCCGTACTAGACGTCACCGCGCCGTTCCAGGTCGCCCCTGTCGTATTGCTGATCGTCCCGCTGTTGGACGCCACGATCGCGTTGTAGATGCCATTGTTGGTCACCGTGCCGGCATTGTTCAGCACGTCGGTGATGGTGCCGTTGTTGGTGATCGTCGCTCCAGCATTGTTGGTAATGCCGTCCGCCGTCAGGACGCCGCCTGCGGCCACCACCAGCAGGTTGGAGTTGGTCAGCAGCCCGGCCACGGTGTAATTGCCGGCCGCGCCGATCGCCAGCGTGCCCGTAATGTCGTTGGTGAAGGTCGAGTCGCTGGTCACCGTGCCAGTGACGTTGTAGTTCCCGAAGTTGCTGATCGCCCCGTTGACCGCCCCTCCCGATACGGTTGCCGTGCCGGTGTTCACGAACCCGCCAGTCAGGACCGAGGCCGCGCCGCTCTGGGTATAGGTGCCCGAGTTGATGGAGCCGCCCGTCGTGGTCAGCGTGCCGCTGTTGGTGAAAGTCGCCGAGTTCGTCATCGATGCCGCGTTGATCGTGCCGCCGTTGTTGGCAAAGCTGCCGGCGCTCACCGCCATCGCACCGGTCAAGGTCAGTGTGCCGCTGTTGGTCGACGCACCCGCGGTGCTGTCCTGCGTGTAGCTCGCAGCCGTTACCGTCCCGGTGTTGTCCAGCGTCCCACCGCTGATCGTCACGGCACCGGTGACCGCCATGGTACCGCTCACGGTGGTCGAGCCGTTGTTGGTGAAGGCCCCAGCCGCCAGGGCCCCGCCCACCTCGAACGTCGAGCCCGCTGCGTTGGTGACCGTGCCGGTCACCGTCAGCCCGGTGCCGATGTTCACCTTCACGCCGATGGGCGCCGTAGATGTGTTGTTCAACGTGGTTATGTCGGAAAATGTTCCGGCAGTAATGGTGAGGCCGCCGGTACCCTGGTTGTTGAAGGTCGTGATCGGGCCCGCCAGGTTGCCGTTCACGGTCATCTGCCCGTCGTTGTTCACAACAGGCGCCGACATCGTGCCCGACATGTTCATGACGCCGCCGGCCCGGTTGTTGATGTCAGTGGCGTCGATCAGGGTGCCGGTGCTGGTGTAGGTGCCCGAATTGTTGAAGGTCCCGGCGAAGCCCTGCATCGTCCCGGCGTTGGTCGCCTCTCCGCCCGCCGCGATGGTCATCGTGCTGAACAGCACCGTGCTGCCCGCCAGCGCAGACAGCGTGCCGCCGCTGTTGACCATTACCGCCGTGTGCAGGCCGCCGGTGCCCTGCAGGGAGCCGCCCGCACCAATCTGCAAGGTGCCGCCTGTCACCGTCGTGCTTCCGGTATAGATGTTGGCCCCGAGCAGCGTCATTGTCCCCGTGCCGGTCTTGGTCAGCCCGCCTGTGCCCGACATCACGCCCGAGAAGGTCGAGCTGGTGTCGTTGCCGCCCGTCGTCAGCGTGGCCGAGCCCAGCGTCACGCTGCCGGCCCCGGCCAGCGAACCGATTGCATTGCTGAAATTGTTGAGGGCGAGCGTGGCCCCCGCACTCACTGAAACGGCGCTGTTGTCGCCGAATGCATTGCCGGAGCCGGCTTGCAGCACACCGGCATCGACGGCGGTGGCGCCGGTATAGGTGTTGGAGCCCGACAGCGTCATCGTCCCCGTGCCGGTCTTGGTCAGCCCGCCAGTGCCCGACATCACGCCCGAGAAGGTCGTGCTGGCGTCGTTGCCGCCCGTGGTCAGCGTGCCCGAGCCCAGCGTCACGCTGCCGGCCCCGGCCAGAGAACCGATCGCATTGTTGAAGCCGTTGAGGGCGAGCGTGGCCCCCGCACTCACTGAAACGGCGCTGTTGTCGCCGAATGCATTGCCGGAGCCGGCTTGCAGCACACCGGCATCGACGGCGG
>JBILYJ010000527.1:0-3913 GCA_044377795.1 Reyranella sp.
CGCGCCGGCTGCCGGCTGGTCGAGGTCGGTACGACCAACCGCACCCATCTCAAGGACTACGCGGCGGCGATCGGGCCGGACACGGCGGCGATCATGAAGGTCCATCCGTCGAACTATGCGATCCAGGGATTCACCAGGTCGGTTGCGGCCGCCGAACTCGTGCCGCTGGCGCGCGAGAAGGGCTTGGTGCTGATCGAGGATCTCGGCAGCGGCACGCTGGCCGATCTCGAGACCTGGGGCCTGCCGCACGAGCCGACGGCGCGCGAAGCCGTTGCGTCCGGCGTCGATGTCGTCACCTTCTCCGGCGACAAGCTCTTGGGCGGGCCGCAGGCCGGGCTCGTCGTCGGCCGCAAGCCGCTGATCCAGCGCATCGCGCGCAACCAGATGAAGCGGGCGCTGCGCCTCGACAAGATCCGCCTGGCCGCTCTCGAGGCGACACTGCGGCTCTACGCCGATCCGGAACGCCTGGCCCAACGCCTGCCGACCATACGCGCCCTCGCGCGGCCGGCCGCCGAGATCCGCGCAGTGGCGGAACGGCTGCTGCCGGCCGTGCAGGCAGCAATGGGTGACAGGGCGCAGGTGAGCGTGGCGGAGGTACGGGGACAGATAGGTTCGGGCGCGCTTCCCGTCGACCTGCTGCCGTCGTTCGCGATCGCGATAAACGCCAAGGGCCTCGACCGGATCGCCGACAATTTCCGTCGCCTGCCGATCCCCGTGATTGGCAGAATCGGCGACGGAACGCTCTACTTCGATCTCCGCACGCTCGACGACGAGGCGGCTTTCATCGCCCAACTGGACAAGCTTCATGTCGTGGCTCGCTAGGCCGTTCGACCGCACGCCGCCCTGTCTGGCCGGCAAGGGCACCGGGCGCGATGTGGTCGAGTCGCTGCTTTGGGTGCGCCGGGCCGAGGAGCCGCTGCGATGATCGTCGGCACGGCGGGCCATATCGATCACGGCAAGACCGCGCTGGTGAAGGCATTGACCGGCGTCGATGCCGACCGCCTCAAGGAAGAGAAGGCGCGCGGCATCACCATCGACCTGGGTTACGCCTACAGCGATCTCGGCGACGGCCGCCAGCTTGGCTTCGTCGACGTGCCGGGCCACGAGCGCTTCGTGCACAACATGCTGGCCGGTGCCACCGGCATCGATGCGGCGCTGCTCGTCGTGTCGGCCGCCGAGGGGATCAAGCCTCAGACCGTGGAGCATCTGCAGATCCTCGACCTGCTGGGCCTCGATCGCGGCATCGTGGCCCTCACCAAGGCCGACCTCGCCAACGAAGACCAGCAGCTCGAGCGGATGGCCGAGATCGAGACCCTGCTCGCCACGACCTCGCTGCGCGGCGCAGAGATCGTGCCGGTCTCGGCGATGACCGGGCAGGGGATCGACGAGCTGAAGGAAAAGCTGCTGGTCCTCGGCGAGAGCGGCAAGGGCGCCGCGGGCTTCGCGCGGCTGGCGGTCGATCGCTGCTTCGTCCTGTCGGGTGCGGGCGTCGTCGTCACGGGCACGGTCCATGCCGGCGAGATCAGGGTCGACGACCGGCTGCTGCTGACGCCGTCCGGCATCGAGGCACGGGTGCGCTCGCTGCACGCCCAGAACCGGCCTGCAGGGATCGGGCGCGCCGGCGAGCGCTGCGCGCTCAACCTTGCCGGCCCCCGGCTTTCCAAGGAGGCGATCAAGCGCGGCGAGTGGGTCGTGAGCCCGGAGCTTCACGCCCCGACCGACCGCATCGACGTTCGCCTGAACCTGCTCGCTTCGGAAGCGCAGCCGCTGAAGCACTGGTCGCCGGTGCACGTTCACTTGGGATCGGCGCATGTCATGGGCCGTGTGGCGCTGCTCGAAGGCGAAAGGCTGGCGCCCGGCGACACGGCGCTCGCCCAGATCGTGCTCGACGAGAAGGTCGGCGCGCTCGCGGGCGACCGGGTCATTCTTCGCGATCCGTCCGCGACCCGCACGATGGCCGGCGGGACGGTCATCGATCCGTTCGGTCCGCCCCGCAACCGGCGCGCCGAACGGCGCCTGCTGGAACTGGCCTCACTTGCCGAGACCGATGACAAGGTCTTGCCGCGGCTGCTGCGGCTGGACGGCGGCTTCGTCGATCTGGGCCGCTTCGGCCTGTCGCGGAACCTCCGGCCCGCCGAGATCGAGAAGCTTCTCGAGGCGGCGGGCGGCCAGAAGCTCGAAGGCTTCGGCCTTCTCGCCGAGACCCTCGCGGCGGCGCGCCAGGACATCGTCGACACGCTCAAGACCTTCCATGAGACCAGGGCCGACGCGCCCGGCCTGCAGGCCGAGCGCCTGCGCGTGACGCTGAAGCGGCGGTGGCCGGCGCCGGTCTTCAAGGCGCTGCTCGACCAGGAAATCCGCGCCAAGACGGTCGTCGTCGACGGCGCCTTCCTGCGCCTGCCCGGCCATTCGCTGAAGCTCGGATCGCGCGACGAGGCCCTGTGGCAGAAGATCTCCGCCGACATGACACGCGACCGCTTCAAGCCGCCGCGTGTCCGCGACTTCGCGCAGGCCTACAGCGTGCCGGAGACCGACACGCGCCGGCTGCTGCAGCGGCTTGCGAAGCTGGGCAGGGTCATCGAAGTGGCGCCCGACCATTTCTTCCTGCGTCCTGTCGTGGCCGAGATGGTCGCAATCGCGAACGCCTTCGGTCACGAATTCAGCGCCGCCGAGTTCCGCGACAAGCTGGACAACGGCCGCAAGGTGGCAATCCAGATCCTGGAATTCTTCGACCGCCACGGCATCACGGTCCGCCGCGGCGACCTGCGCCGCGCGGTGCCGCAGAAGGCCGGACAGTACGGCCCACCGCCTACGGCTTGACGACGGGTCCGCTCAGGCTGACCGGTGCGCCATCGGGACCGCTGAACAGGGACAGCAGGAAGCCATGCTCTTCATGCGGCGTGCCACCGATGCACACGCTCCGTGCAGAGAGTTCGGCGCGCGTGGCGGCGAGATCGGAAACGCGCAGGCCCGGCTGCCATGTCCCTGCCGGATTTGCCGGTGAAGCCGGCTGAAGCGCCAGTCGGGTTGGGCCAGTATCGAATTCGGCCCATTCGGGGGTCTCGAACTTGAGCTTCAAGCCGACGGTGTCGCGCCAGAAGGCAACGGCTGCCGCGAGGTCGGAGACATTGGCGATGACGTACTTCAACTCGACGGTCATGGTCTTGAATCCCTTGAGGAATTTCATCCCAGTATGACAGGTGACACGGGATCGGTTCTGGTGAATCATCCGCCCCGGAGGGGAAGCGCTCCCGGTGGGGCGGCTGGCCTTCAAAGCCAGAGAGGGCCGTTAGCCGGTTCTTAGTGGGTTCGACTCCCACTCTCTTCCGCCATTCTTACTCGTTTCTCTGGAGTCCAGCCTACCGATGCGAACATTGATCCTCGTCGCCCTGCTGTCGCTGGCGGCCTGTTCGGTGAACTCTCAGTATTCGGCGCCTTGGACCGTAAAGGCGGTTGGCAAGACATACGAGGCGCGCGACGCCTGTCTCCAGAGGCAGGCCGCACCCTATGCCGACGACACCGCGGACGCGTCGAGCGTCGGGCGGATCATCAGTGCGAACTGCCAGGCCGAGACGGACGCTCTGATCGCCAGCAGCAACCCGCATAATGATCCGGTCGTGACGGCAGCCATCCGGCAGGATTCGGATTTCCGGGCGACCGGCTATGTCCTGAAGGCACGCGGCCAGAACAACTAGGCCAGTGGAACCCGGGATGGGTCGTGAGGATCAAGAGGACGACGTGACGAACGAGGACGCAAAGATCGCACTGGCCAATCTCATGATCCGGAAGGCCGGCCTCATTCGCACGATCCGGCACGAAATGAACAAGCAGGGAGTCGTCTACACGGTCGGCCTCACGGAGATTCTCGAGGCGATCGAGCGGGCGAAGAAAGAAGACTGACTCTCAACCTCTG
>JBILYJ010000528.1:0-3912 GCA_044377795.1 Reyranella sp.
CATGGGGACGGTCGGTGGCCTGAACGACTCGCGTGCCAACAAAACAGGCGTTTATGTGTTCAGAATGGGGGATTTGCAGAATAATCCCACAGCCCGGGGGCGGGTTTTCCGGCTTGATCTTTACCAGCCGGTGTCCATTTTCATTGCACAGCAGTTTCCCGTGCTGCCGAAAGACGTCGTCTACATCACGAACGCGCCGCTCTACGAGTACGACAAGATTTTGACATCACTCTATCGCACCTTCTCGATCGTCGGCGTGGCGCGCGGAAATGTTCTGACGACCGGCTTCTGACGCCGATCTTCCAACTAGGGGCAGCGTCCCCAAGGGTTTTCTGGTACTATTTGTTATGGCGCAGGTAAGAAAGTTCACTTGGAGCGCCGCAGGACTGCTCGTGCTGCTCGTTGGTGCGGCTCTCGTCCTGTGGATGACTCCCAGCCGGCAGACCAGCAGTGCCCAGGACGGCCCCCGTCCTTTGCCGCCGCTGATCTCCCGTGGCTACACCGACGCGCCTGCGGGCACGGCGCTGATTGCCGGTGACCCGGCCGGCGGCGGCGTGCTGATCGAGCTGCGGATTACGGACGGCCAGAAGGTCAAGCGCGACGAAATCATCGCCGTCCTGTCGAACTATCCCAAGGCCGACATCGCCGTTCGCACGACCGAGGCGGAGCTTGTGAAGACCGAGCGGGCACGCGAGTCGATGGTCAGCGGCTATCGCACCGCCGAGATCGCCATGCAGGAAGTCATGGTCCGGTCGGCGACCGAAGAGGTCAAGCTCAAGAACCTCGAGATGCAGCGTTCCGGCAAGCCGCCGGACCAGAAGCAGCTCGAACAGAGCATTTCCCTTCAGAGCCTCGAGCGGGAGCAGGCGAAACTGCGGGTCATGAAGGAGACGCTGCAGACCGACCTGCAGCAGATCGATACCGACATTTCGATCATCAAGGCCAAGCTCGACAATGCCCGGAACACGCGGGAGCAGGCGCTGGTCCGTTCGCCGCTCGACGGCATCGTCATCCAGATTTATTCCCGCCAGGGTGAGCGCGTCGCCCAGAACGGCATCGCCAAGATCGTCGACCTGTCCCAACTTCGCGTGCTGGCCGACGTGGACGAACTGAATGTTGGTCGCATTGCGGCCGGTGGCAAGGTCGAGGTGACCTTTCGTGGCAGTCCGACCGTTTACATGGGCACGATCTCCCGCGTCGCGCCGACGGTGAAGCGCATGCAGCGCATGGAGCCCGATGGTGGCTCCTCCACGGACGCGCGCGTGGTCCAGGTCGAGATCCAGCTCGATGACCCGTCCAGCATGCCCCAAGTGCTGGGCCGCGAGACGCGCGTCACCTTTCTCTGATGGCTGTCACGCTGCCAGGCAATCCGCCGCTGCGGCCGCGGCGCTGGTTCAGCTGGCGGCCTAGCTTCTCGTTGGCGCGTTTGCGGGCGGCAGCCATTACCGCCACTCGGATGCCGCTGGGCTCCCAGCAGCTCAAGCGCCAGCGGACCAGCACCCTTCTGTCGCTCGCCGGCGTCACCGCAAGCCTGCTGGTGATCTTCGCCCAGCTCGGCATCGAGCGTGCCGTCTATGACTCGGCGATCCGGCTACACCGCTCCGTTGTCGGCGATCTCGTCCTGGTCCCCTACGGCTTCAAGTCGCTGCAGCTTCATGCCGAAGTGCCGGCCTCCATGATGGACGTTCTGGCGGCCAATCCGGCGGTAACCAACACGCTGCCCTTCTGGTTCGGCGTCATGTCGCTGACCCACAAGGGCATGGAAGGAAGCCGCCGCATCGCCTGGTACGCCCTCGACGTGGAGCGGCCCGCCATCGACGTGCCTGGTCTGCGCGACAACCTCTACCGCCTTCGCGAGGCCCGGCGGCTGCTCTACGACCGCGAATCGAGGCCCTATTTCGGCGATCTTGCCGAGCAGGTGGGGCCCGGCAAGCCGGAGTTCCAGGTTCTGGGACCGCCCGACACGCGCGGGCTGCTGCGTCAGCTGTTCGTGGTCGGCACCTTCGCGCTCGGGCCCAACGTCCTGAACGACGGCGCGGTCATCATGTCGGAGGACACGATGGCCGAGGTGTTCGGCTCGTGGTGGTCGGACCGGCCGGCCTTCATCGCGGTCCAGCTCGCCAAAGGCTCGAACGTCGACCAGGTTCGCCGGGAGCTCAACACCGCGCTGGCGGGGCGTGGCGAGGTCGTCACCCTGCGCGACTTCGAGAAGCGCGAGCGGACCTACTGGTCGCGCGAGACACCGGTCGGCTACATCACCGACCTAGGCTTCGTGATGGGCGTGATGATCGGCATGGTCTTCATCTATTACGCCCAGTACCAGATCATCCGGTTCTACCTGCCCGAATACGCCATCCTGAAGAGCCTTGGTTACGACTGGTGGTTCTTCCTGTTCATGATCGGCCAGATCGGCGCCGCCATCATCACGCCGGCCTTCCTGGTGGCGTTCACCCTCGGGCGCTTCGTCTACGGCGCCACCGAGGCGGCGATGCACCTCGGCATGACGATGGGCCTGCGCGAGATGGTCGTGGCGCTGGCCGCCTGCCTGATCATGACCCTGGTCTCCAGCCTGTTCGCCATCCGGCGCCTGTGGCGGGTCGACCCCATCATGCTGTTCGAGTGAGCGCGATGGCAGACACGCAGGGATTCGGGCCGCCGGTCGTCGAGGCGGTCGACGTTCATCATCATTACGGCGAGGGGCCGCAGCGCGTCGATGTCCTGTACGACATCAACATGCAGGTCCGAGAGGGTGAGCTGGTGATCGTCACCGGCCCGTCGGGCTCGGGCAAGACGACGCTGCTCACCATCCTCGGGACCATGCGCAAGCCCTCCGAGGGCAAGCTGCGGCTGCTCGGCACCGATATCGTCGGTCTGGGCGGTTCCGATCTCGACGTCCTGCGCAACCGCATCCGCTTCCTGTTCCAGAAGCGCAATCTCCTGTCCTCGCTGACGGCGCTTCAGAACGTGATCGCCGGCGTCTCGACGACGCCGCTCGCCGATCCCGCCTGGGACGAGCCGCGCGCGCGCCATCTGCTCGGCATGCTCGGCCTCGGCGACAAGGCGTCCGCCTGGCCCGACGAGCTGTCGGGCGGCCAGCAGCAGCGCGTCGCCATCGCCCGCACCATGATCGGGCTGCCCGACCTGATCATTGCCGACGAGCCGACCTCGGCGCTCGACCGCGTGTCGGGACGGCTGGTGGTCGACCAGCTCAAGGATCTCTCGATGCGCGCCAAGTGCGCCGTGGTCCTGTCGACCCACGACGAGCGCATCTTCGACGTGGCCTCGCGCCGCCTTCATATCGAGGACGGCCGCTGCTTCGAAGTCCCCATTCACTACCATTGAGCGCGGCGGCCCCGGCATGCTGCTGTTCCTGATCGATCTCCTCGTGTTCCTGTGCCTCGCCGCACAGTTCGCGATCGCGGGCTATTTCCTCTACCTGGTCTACTGGCTGTTCGAGTTGCCACGCGACGAAGCTGCGGCGCCCTCATTGTCCGAGGAGCTGCCGCGCGTGCTGGTGCAGGTGCCGGTCTACAACGAGCCGCTGGTGGTGGAACGATCGATGGCCGCGATGGGCGCCCTCGACTGGCCGCGCGACCGTCTGACCATCCAGCTTCTCGACGACAGCAACGACATCACCTCCGACATCGCCGCGCACGCCATCGCGCGCCTGCGCCGCGTGGGCATCGATGCGCATCACGTCCGCCGCAGCGACCGCGGCGGGTTCAAGGCCGGTGCGCTGGCGGCGGGCCTGGCCCTGGACGATGCGCCCTATGTAGCGGTGTTCGACGCCGATTTCGTGCCGCCGCCGGGCTGGCTGAAGCAGGCGATGGCGGCAATGCTCGCCAACCCGCGCGCCGCCTTCGTGCAGACCCGCATCGAGTGGGGCAACGGCGGGCGCAACTGGCTGACACG
>JBILYJ010000080.1:0-14910 GCA_044377795.1 Reyranella sp.
CGGCGCCACGCCCGGCCTCCCCAGCAAGCCCCGCCGCGACGCCTGATGCCACGACCGCCAGCTTTGGCGACTGGGTCTTGCGCTCTAAAAAGAGGAATACAGGATGAAGCACCATAAGAATCGCAGTGTTGCCTTGTTGCTTGCGACGACCGCGCTGTCGTCTCTCTTCGGGATCGACTCGCAGGCATTCGGGCTGAAGTGTTTTCCGAGGGAAGGCTAGCAAATCTTGACTGCGATTGCTGTTGTCGGCGTCGGCTGCAGGCTGCCGGGATGTATCGACTCGCCGGACGCTTTGTGGCACGCGCTTTTGCGTGGCGCCGACCTCGTGACCGAAATCCCGCAAGAACGTTGGAACGCTGACGACGACTACGACCCCGTGCCCGGGGTACCTGGCCGCTCAGTCTCCCGCTGGGGCGCGTTTCTCGAGGACCCGACAGGATTCGACTTTCCCTTCTTCGGCATCGGTGAACCCGAAGCCCTCTTCATGGACCCGCAGCACCGCCTGCTCCTCGAAGTGACATGGGAGGCCGCCGAACACGCGGGCCGTGATCCGCGCAGCCTCTTCGGTGTCGACGCTGGCGTGTTCTTTGGATTGTCCCACCAGGACTACATGCAGGTCACGCGAGGCGCGGGTGCGCTGTCCGAAGCCTACAGTTTTACGGGCACACCCTTCAGCATGGCGTCAGGGCGTGTTGCGCACGCCATGGGTCTGAAGGGTCCAGCCATCACCATGGACACGGCCTGCTCGTCCAGCCTCGTCGCCGTGCATGCAGCGCGGCGCAGCCTGCTTGCGAATGAGTGCAGCGTGGCTTTCGCCGGCGGCGCGATGCTGATGTTCTCGCCGTCCACCTATGCATCGGCGTCGGGGCTCGGCATGCTGTCGCCCACGGGCCGGTGTCATGCCTTTGATGTCAGTGCCGATGGCTTCGTGCGCGCCGAAGGGTGTGGTGTCGTCATGCTCAAGCGTCTGGATGATGCCCTGCGCGACAATGACCGCGTATTGGCGGTCATTCGCGGCAGCGCCGTCAATCAGGATGGACGCACGCACAACATCCTGGCGCCCTCCCGCTCCGCGCAGGCCGCGGTGATTGAACGGGCGCTGGCTGAAGCCCAGGTGGATCCGTCTTCCATCGGCATGATCGAGGCCCACGGCACCGGGACGCCCGTGGGCGACACCGAGGAGTTCTGCAGCCTCTCGACGCAGTACGGGCGTCAATCGCCATGCGCCCTTGGCTCGCTCAAGAGCAACCTCGGCCATGCGGAATCTGCAGCGGGCGTGCTTGGCCTGATCAAGGCGACGCTGGCAATCGCCAACGGCGCCGTACCGCGCTCCCTTCACTTCCATCAACTGCCCAAGAATCTGCAATCGATCGGGACCGGGCTCTTCGTGCCGACGGAGACCGTGCCCTGGCCCGTGACTGGCGCAGACGGCCTGCGCCGCGCCGCCGTATCGTCTTACGGCATGTCCGGAACCAACGTGCATGTCGTGCTTGAACAGGCACCAGCCCTTACCAGCAAGTCAGAAGGCGCCCGTGCTTGCGGTCAACAGCTGCTGTTCCCGCTCTCCGCCAGCTCGCCTCAGGCGCTTCGCGCGACCGCCGGCCGGCTCGCGTCCTGGCTGGATGCAAACACCGCCAGGCAACGTCCGATCGACGTGGCGCGCACCCTTGCCTGCCGCCGGGGGCACCGGCCGGTCCGGCACGCACTCCTCGCAGCGACACTCGAAGACTTGGCAGCTCAGTTGCGCGGCGTCGCGGCGGATGCGCCAATCGATGCGGACACGGTCGACCACGATGGGCGAGGACCGGTCTTCGTATTCTCCGGCCAGGGTTCGCAATGGGAGACCATGGGTACGGCGCTGCTCGATACTGACGCGGTCTTCGCTGGAGTGGTCGCTGCGATCGAACCCTTGATACGCTCGGTCGGCGGATTCTCTGTGACTGAGACCCTGCGTCATCCAGGCACCCTCTACGGCATAGACCGGATCCAGCCAGCCATCTTCACCATGCAGGTCGCGCTGGCCGCGTCGCTGAAGGCGCAAGGCGTGCTTCCATCGGCTGTCATTGGCCATTCGCTGGGCGAAGTGTCGGCGGCGGTCGTGGCCGGCGCGCTCTCGCTCGAGGATGGTGTCCAGGTAATCTGCCATCGCGCCATGCTGTGCCGCACGATCGCGGGCATGGGCGCCATGGCAGTTGTCGAAATGGGCCCGGCGGCACTCCGCGAAGACCTGGCGCGGCGCCAGATTGATGGCGTCGAGATCGCAGTGCTGGCGGCCCCGACGTCTACAGTGGTTGGCGGATCGGCAGAGGCCGTGCAACGCATCGTCGCTGCCTGGCAGACGGAAGGCCTATTCGCCCGCGAGGTTGCCGTCGACGTGGCCTCGCACACCTCGCAAGTCGAGCCAATCCTCGCGCAGCTCGCCGAACGTCTTGCAGGCGTCACGGCACGTCCAGCGCACACACCAATCTATTCCACTGCGCTGCTCGATCCGCGAGAAGTGGCTGTCTGCGATTGTTCTTACTGGATCGACAACCTTCGGCACCCGGTTCGTTTCCGTCCAGCCGTACAGGCGGCGCTCGAGGATGGACACCGCGTGTTCGTCGAACTCTCTCCGCATCCGATCGTGACGCGTGCAGTTCTGCAGAATGCCACGGCGATGGACCTGACAGCCACGGCGCTTCCGTCGATGACCCGCGGCGAGACCATGCCGCACGGACTTCAGGATCTGGTTGGCAAGATTTATGCCTGCGGCTCGGCAATTGATTTTGAGACGCTGTACCCGGATGGCCTGCTACTTGACCTTCCGCTACCGGCCTGGACTCACTATCCGCTATTCCTCACGCCGGCCACGCCGGCAGCGGGTGCACATCGCGTTGCATCGACGCATCCGCTCCTGAGCATCCACCGCACATTGCGCGAGGAACCGGAACGCCACATTTGGGCGTCTGAGATTGGCCTCAACGCCCATCCGTGGCTGGCAGATCATCAGGTAAACGGCGTGCCGCTCTTCCCCGGTGCCGGCTTCTGCGAAATGGCGCTTGCCGCCGCACGCACGGCCCTGGGCACAGGGCGCGTCGAAGTGCAGGAAATGACATTCGCGCAAGCGTTACGCCTGGAGTCGTTGACTCCCGTCGCCGGCACAGCAGTGCTGGACCGGCCGGGCGAGTTGCACTTCAGGCTTGAGAGCGGAGCAAATGACAAAGCGGAAGTCCATGCCAGCGCCCGACTCCTGTCCGCGGCCGCTGCATCACCGCCTGCCGTGTATGATCTCGCCGCGCTGCGCACTGCTCACGGTGCATCCGTCCCGACGGCCGAGCTCTGGCAGTGGTTCGGCTCGCGTGGCATCCAGTTCGGACCATCGTTTCGGGCGCTGGCGCCGAGCCTATCGGTCTCTGCCGACGGCGCCTCACTGCTTGCAGACCTTTGCTTGCCCCCGGCGCTTCGCCAGGACGTGCGTCACTACACTGTGCATCCGGTTCTGCTTGATGCGTGCTTCCAGTCAGTTGGCGCGTTCGCGCAAGTGACTTCAGCGGCAGGCGAGAGCATGCTGCTTCCGCTCTCGGTACGGTCCCTCCAGCTCCACCACACGTGCGCCGACGCCGCCCACTGCGTTACCCGCCTGGTGTCGGTTGATGCATTGAAAATTGAAGTTGATATCGACCTGCTCGACGCCACCGGTCGCGTATTGCTCAGTGCCAAGGGCCTGATCATGGGAAGCGCGAGGACTGGTCAGCACGCTGATGCTGCCGCCTGCAATTCGCGCCTGCTCGATGTGGTGTGGGACCCGTGGGACATCCCGCGCGCCACGGTCAAGCCGACAGATGGCACATGGCTGCTGCTCGACACTGACGATGCAGGACACCGGCTGGCAACGGAACTGGAAGGGAAGCTGCGAGACAAGGGGTTCATGACCCGCGTCTTCAGCGAACCCGGGGCCGAACATCTCGAGGACGTTCTCCATCGAGACCGGCCCGGCGCCGCGGTGATTTTCCTGCCGCGGATGACTGAACCTGCCACTCCGGACGTGGCGCGCGCGATCATCAGCAGCCTGGTGAACGTGGCCAACGCATTGGCGAAAGGTGATCGGAAGGCCCGCCTTTTCGTCGTCACCTGCCAGGCCCAACGCGTATTGCCGGATGACACCATACATCTCGCGCATGGCGGTGTGCGCGGGTGGCTGCGTGCCCTTGGTGCCGA
The DNA here is from genome assembly GCA_044377795.1 of Reyranella sp. GTDB lineage: Bacteria > Pseudomonadota > Alphaproteobacteria > Reyranellales > Reyranellaceae > Reyranella. The sequence goes on from JBILYJ010000080.1 coordinate 4,198, forward strand.
GCTTCCCGCGCTTCATCCAACACAGATTGATGTCAGCCAGCATGCAGACGTGGCGTTGCTCGCGCGCCAGTTGCTGAGCGGCTCGGACGAGGATGAAACGGCGCTGCGTGATGCGAGTGCCTACGCCGCACGCCTGCAGCGAAGCCCTCTTGGCAACGCAGATCGGTACATCGTGGTTCGTGATGCGGCGCGTGAGGGTGTTCGCATGGAAATCCGCACGCCCGGCGACCTGCAGGGTCTCGAGATGATGGCATCGGAGCGACGCCCGCCAGCCGCGGGCGAGGTGGAGGTGGCTATCCACGCCACTAGCGTGAATTTCGCCGATGTGCTTATTGCCCTTGGCCGCTACCCGTCACTCGATGGCCGTGAACAGGGGCTGGGGCTCGACTTCGCCGGCGTCATTACCGCCGTCGGGCCGGGTGTCTCGGCGGTTCGCGCCGGTGACCGTGTGGCCGGCATGTGCGCTGGAGGCGCATGGGGCACCTACATCACATGCGATGCACAGCTCATTGTCGCGATCCCGGATGCGCTCACGGATGTCGCAGCGGCCGCAATCCTCACCACGACCGCCACGGCGTGGTACGGCCTCGAGGACTTGGCGCGGATTTCCTCCGGGGACAAGGTTCTCATTCACTCGGCGACCGGCGGCGTCGGGCAAGCAGCCGTGGTCATCGCGCGTGCAAGAGGCGCTGAAATCTTTGCAACGGCAGGCTCGGAGACGCGGCGGTCGCAGTTGAGCACCAGCGGCATTCGTCATGTCTACGATTCGCGCAGCGCAGCCTTCGCGGATCAGATCCGGAAGGACACGGCGGGTTACGGTGTGGACATCGTCCTCAACACGCTTACCGGCGCATCACAGCGCGCTGGCCTTGGGCTGCTGGCGCCGGGCGGACGCTTCATCGAAATCGGCAAGAAGGACATCTACGGTGATAGCTGGCTGGGACTGTCACTTTTCAAGCGCAACCTGTCATTCTTCGCCGTTGACCTCGCTCTGATGTGCAGCACCGCTCCTGAACGCCTTCAGGCCCTGCTGTCACGCGTAATGCACCTGGCGGACACGGAACGGCTGGCATTGCCGGACATCGCCATCCACCCGCTGAAGGACGCGGTCGAGGCGATACGCGTCATCAGCGGTGTTGGCCATACGGGCAAGCTCGTGCTCACCGTTCCGCCGACCGGTCGCTACAGTGTACCAGTGGCGCCAGAGCGGATGACGCCATTCAAGCAAGACGGTGCCTACATCATCACCGGTGGCCTTGGCGGGCTTGGCCTCTATCTCTCCGATGCGATGTCCGCCGGCGGGTGCGGCCGCCTGGTCCTCAGCGCCCGGTCCACGCCGGGTGACGCGGCCATGCGCACGTTGGCCACAATGCGGGCGCGGGGCACGGAGGTCGAGATGATCGCCGGGGACATCGCACAACCACTGACCGCCCGGCGCCTTGTCGAATCCGCCACCGCCACTGGCCTGCCGTTGCGCGGTGTGCTGCACGCTGCGGCCGTGATCGATGACGGTATCCTCTCATCGGTCACCGAGGAGCGACTGCAGCGGAACTGGGCGCCCAAGGTTGATGGCGCCTGGCATCTGCATGGGGCAACTCAGAAGGCTTCACTCGACTGGTTTTGCTGTTTTTCATCGGTCGCGGCGCTGTTCGGTTCCCCCGGGCAGTCGGCGTATGCCGCTGCGAACAGCTGGCTTGATGCGTTCACGCAATGGCGGCGCACACAGGGTCTGCCGTCGTCCGCCATTGCTTGGGCTGCGTGGGCAGATATCGGTGCCGGAGCGCATCTCGCGGTACGCGGCGATACTCGAATGATCGAGGCGCGCGATGGCGCCTATGCGTTTGAGGCGTTGCTCAGGCACGATCGTGGCTACACCGCCTACGCCCACCTAGACGGTGCACCGTGGCTGACGTCGCTCATCGCGCGCAGTCCGTTCGGCGCCGACCTGTCGCACGCACATCCGGCGCCTGGCGATCCGGCCCACCGCCTGCAAGCGGAGCTTCAGAACACGCCGGCCGGCGAGTGGCCGGCCGTATTGCGGCGGCTGATCATTGAGCACCTCAGCATCATTCTTCGCCGTACCGTGAGCCCCGACCGCCCGTTCTTCGACTATGGACTCGACTCGCTCGGGACGCTGCAACTGCTGACGGCACTCGAAAATGACACAGGCATCCGGCTGAACGCCGCCGACGTCACGACCGTCCGGGCACTGGCCGACACTCTGATCGCGGCGCTGCGCGAAACCGAGCATAGCGGAGCAGTGGCCCTTGGCTGATCTACGCCCGCTCGATGAGTGGACAGGCCCTCCGGCGGCGCTGACCATTTGGAGACCGTCAGGGGCCTCGATGGAGCGCGCCCAATATGCGCCTGTGTCACCTGTCCCACCCAGCTTCGAGCAGGAGCAGCATCTGCGCGCCTTCCGCGCGTGCGAGAAGCGGCAGGAAGAGATGGCGCGGCTGCTCATCGTCGTGTGGGACGAATCAGGCCAGTGTGATCTGAGGGTCATGAGTCATGTGGTGACAGCACATTTGCGCCGGCACGACACTTATCACAGCCGGTTCGAGGAGCAGGGCAGCGCGCTCGTGCGGCGCGTGCTCGCCGACTCGGCAGCAATTCAGATGGAACCCACGGCGCTGGGCGTATTGAGCGCGGAGGATTGGCGGCGACATGTCGTGGCAACCCCGAATCCCTTCACCTGGGACTGCTTCCGGTTCGGCATCCTCCAAAGGGCGAATGGGTTTACCTTGTTCGCAAGCATCGACCACCTGCACGCGGATGCAACAGTCATCGCGTTCCTGATGGAGGAGATCCACGCAGCCTATCACGCCGTGCTCGACGGCGAGGTGCCAGCGCGGCTCGCATCGCCGGGGCGCTATCTGGACTATTGCACCGGGCAGCGCAAACGGGCAGCCGCCACAACACTCGCGGACGCCGATGTGACAGCATGGGTCGCGTTCCTGCATCGAAACGACGGACGGATGCCGCCTTTCCCGCTACCGCTAGGAGTGCTGGAGGACCGTTGCCTGGCCGAGCACGTTCATGTGGATATCCTCGATGCTGCAGATATGTCAGCCTTCGAGGCTGCATGCCACGCTTCAGGCGCACGGGTGATCGGCGGCTTGCTGGCTTGTGCGGCCCTGACGGAACGGGAGCTGGCCGGGGGCTCGCGCTACAGTGTCGTCACGCCCACGACGACGCGAGAGTCACCAGAGGCGTACCGAACCTCCGGCTGGTGCACGGGCGTGCTGCCCATCGACTTCGATGTGGGTGAGCGTAGTTTTTCCGAACTCGCCTTCACCGCCCAGGACGCTTTCGACAGACGGTTGTCGCTGGCCAATGTTCCGATAGAGCGCGTCCTTGAACTGGCCGCCGGGATTCCGGCGATCCAGCCCGTTGCCACGGGTGGGGTGATGCTCTCGTATATGGACGCAAGCCTACCTCCGCTCAGCGCGCATGTTGCACGCAGGTGGCATCAGGCAAACGGCCGTGTATATATAAACCAGGGCATGGCCACGCAGGTGGCGCTTTGGTTCTTCCGTACGCAGGGCGGCCTCTCGCTGACAGCCGCCTACCCTGCAAACGCGACAGCCGGCGCCTCCATGAAGCGCTACGTCGAAGCGCTTAGGGGGGCATGCAACCGAGTGGCCGTAGGCTTGAGTCCAGCTCAATCCGCCGAGGGGGCCAGTCCATGACGCCCTTTGTGTCTCTTGCAGATCAGGGCATGTACCTCGCACATGCTGCCGGTGGACAACATGCCGTCATGCAGTCGCTGTGGCGCTATCGACGACCTGTGGACATGGACGGGCTCACGCGTTTCCGCGACAACCTTGCACACGGCCGTCTGGCGCGCCTCATACGTCCCGCGCTGCTTCCGTTCGGGCGGCACCAATGGGTCAGGGCGCGCCTTCCAACGTCGGCAATTTCGGTTCAAGCCACACCGATTGATAGCTCGGCAATGCAGGCGTGGGTCGACGCTCAGGTAGAGCTTCCGCTGGACCCTGTACTCGGACCTGGCTGGACCCTCACGTTTCAACCCTTTACCGATGGCTCAACGGTCGTTTCACTTGTCGTATCGCACTGCATTGCGGATGGCATGGCGGCCGCGCTCGCCGTAAGGGAAGCCGTGCAAGGTGAGAGGCGGCCTTCGTCTTATCCCGCCTGGTCACCGCAACGCTCCGCGATGTCGCTGGCTCCAGAGTTCCTGCGCAGCGTGCAGGATGCACCAGCGACCTTCCGTGCGCTGGCCCAGCTGGTTCGGACAGCCCGCACCATGGGCAAGACGCCAAAGCCTTCACCAGCCAGGACGACTGCGGATGGACGGACCGTTGTTTTCCCGTCGGCCTTTGTTCGTGTGCCCACCTCCGCTTGGGACGAAAGGGCCCGGAGCCTGGGGGCGAACCGCTTTACACTGCTTGCTGCTCTGACGGCGGCCTTTGCAGAGTCCCTTGGCCGCATCCGTTCTGGTGACGTGACCTTGGTGATTCCAGTCAATCAGCGCGAGGGTCTTTCAGATAGCGAAGGAAACTGCGTTTTGCTCGCGACACTGAAGGTGCCTGCCGGTGAACCACGGGGGCGCCTGCACGGCCTGCAGCGCCGTCTGCAGACGACGCTGCTACGAACCAGGCGCGAGCCAGACCCGCTTGCGACATTACTTCCTCTGGTGCCCTATGTGCCAAAGCCCGCCTTCTTGGCTGCCTGTGATCTGGCACTCGGCGGGCTTGCGGACATGCCGGTCACATGTTCGTATTTGGGTGAGTGGCCACCGGACGTGCTCCGGGTCGATGGAACAGTTGCCGATCGCTTCTGCTTTCGCGGTGTCGACCGCAATGTCGACGTGAGCGCGATTGAAGCACGGCATGGCGTTGCATCGCTCCCCGCCTGTGTCATATCCGACTTTCTGATTCTCAACTTCGTTGCCTATCAGCCCGGTGTGGTCACCGAGTCACGACATCTTCTTGCCCTGATCGATCGGCTCCTGGCCTACTACGGCCTGACTGGGGCGTTCTTCGATGCCTGAGACGGGACCAGGCGGGGCCTCTTCCGAGGCACGACACCGGCTCGCCTGGCTGGATCATGTGGCCTATGAGTTGTTCCGGTCGACCGGCCGCAGCCAACTGATGCAGTGCCTATGGCTCTACGGCCGTGAGGTCGACCACGCTGTCCTGGCGCGGACCTATGATCGCCTTGTCGTAATGTCATTCAACCGGCTCATCGAGCCCTCGTCCCTACCGTTGGCACGGCCACGTTGGGTGAAGCCCAGCGGCCCGCCTGAGCCAATCGAGATGAACGCCGACGTGATGCCGCGTTCGCAACTTCTGCGTTGGGCGAACCGGCAGGCACGGCGGCCCGTCGATCCGGTCGCCGGCCCGGCCTGGCGCATGGCCGTCCAACGATTCGATGACGGCAGTGCGGCGGTGAGCTTAGTGGGCTCGCATCTTGTGCTCGACGGCATGGGAGCCCTGCGCGCCATCGAAGCCGCAACGACGGATGTGGATGTCACCAACCACTACCTGGCGCAGGGCCGGCGCAGCCCGTTCGTCGGCGCGATTTCGGATATATGGCAGATTCTCGCCGACGCCCCGCGCACACTTGCGGCCCTGACTAGGATGGCACAGGCGGGTTGGCGCGAGCGTTCGGCAGACAAAGGAACTCGAGCCGGCAACGCCGCCAACCGGGATCAGGACCCGGACGCGGCGGTGGAACTCGCCGCCGTCGCAGCTAGCATCGACGCGCGGGAATGGTATGCCTGCGCCCGGCGGCTCGGCGGCCACCCGCTTACGCTGCTGCCCGGCGTTGCCGCAACGCTCGCCGCGAAGCTTGGCCGCCGCCGCGCCTCCGACGGCGCCGTGAGCCTGATGGTCCCGGTCAATAGGCGGCGCGGACTGGACGACGATCGGGCGCTGGCGATCGCGTTCCGGTCGCTGATCGTTGCGCCAGACCCCCTCGCCACGGACCTACGCCCGCTCTCCGCGCCATTCAAGGCGCTTCTTCGCGGCGTGAAGGAGAACGAGGTCGACGCCCTCGCGCCGCTCTTGCCCGCCATCGCCTGGATGCCGCGCACCATCGCCACTGCTCTGGTCAACCGGCTGTTCACCTACGTCGATGATCGACCGGTGAGTTGTTCCAACGTCGGGATCCTGTCGAATGGCCTCGCATGCATCGACGGCACGCTGTGCCACCGCATTCTGGTGCGCTCGGTCGACGTCAACGTCACGCGCCGCGACCTTGAGCGCTCCCACGGCCACCTTGTGATCGTCGCCTCGCGCTTCGGGGAAACCATCTCCATCTGCATTGAGGCCTGCCAACTCGAATCCGTGCCGACCACCACGGAGGACCTCCGCAACGCCACCAAGCAAGCCCTCGCCGATTTCGGACTGGACGCAGCCATCGAGACATGAACCGTCGCGACTGATGTCATGCTGAAGCCGCTCATCAAGGCCCATCGCTGGCGGCGGCGGATCGAGAGCGGCAAGGCCAGATCGATCACCGATCTGGCGGCCCAGGAGAAAGTGACGATCGCCTATGTCTGCAGGGTCTTGAACCTCACCTGCCTAGCGCCCGACATCGTCTCCGCCATTCTCGACGGACGTCAGCCACGCGGGCTCAGCGTCAACGCCATGCTCAAGGAGGTGACGGCCGGCTGGGCCCGGCAGCGCCAAGCGTGGGAATTTCCAACGGGCTGACGGGATCACAGGCGCTGCATAGCAGCCACAGTCGTGCCCCTACCATCGCGCGGCGATACGAGCGGTGCCGGCCAGCGAGCCGTAGTTGCCGGCGAACTCCGCATCACCCTGCAGGCGGAGCGACCATATCTGGTCGAGCTCGAAATCCGAAAGCACCCGAACGAGTCCGACATTGGCCGGCAGCGGCGTACCCGAGACCGAGAAACTCGACCCGGGCAGAGACTGGAACCACGCCGTTGCCGTCCCGGTCGTCTCGTATTCGTGCGCCCATGCCAGCCGGGCCTGCAGCCGGGCCTTCGAGCCCAGCACCGTGCCGAGGTTCGCATCGCCCTCGATGCCCAGTTCCGAACGCAGCGACGTCGCCGTGTTTGCATTGAAGCACAGCGCCGCGCCGCTGCCGGTCCGTGAGGTCTCGCAGAAGCCCGGCAGGTTTGCAGCCTGACCCTGCACGGCGACGAACGGCGTCAGCCTGTGATCGCCCAGCGCGATCCGGTAGCCTGCCTCGGCCCGGCCGGACCATGTGTTCACCGTATAGTTGGCGCTCATGAAGTCGCCGAGGAAGCCCACCGAGCGATTGGTCGAAACCCCATGCACGCCCCAGCCCCCGGCAACCGCGGCGTACAGTGGGCCTGCCCCGGTTCGACCGTAGAGACCTATCTGCAACACATTACCCAGCCCGCTGCCCAACCCGCTTGCGAGAAACCAGTTCGAACTGCCGCTCGCAACCGCCACGCCCAGCGTCCCGCCGTCGAAGGTCCAGTCGGCACCCATCGCCAGTCCTTGTGTCGTGGTCTGCACCGACGATGAACCCGACGCCCCGTCCAGCCAGCCATAACCGCCGAATCCCGCCAGCCAGCCGCGCAGCCGGCGCGGCTCGGGGCCAGCCTCATTGGCATCCAGGGAGGCGTACTGCACGGCCTGCTGCAAGCTCCCGCCCAGGCCGCCGCTGCCGGTGCTGCCCAGCACGGTGTTGAGAAACTGGTTGCCGAAGGTGAACGCCGCCGTCTGCGCCCCGGTTTGCGCCTCACCCGACAGGCTGTTCAGTGCATTCGCCAACGGCGGCCCCGACATCGAGAACAGGCCATACAGCCCACTTGAGAGCGAATTGCCAGAATTGAAGCTCGTGTTGAGCGCGTTCGCGACATTGCCCTGGTTGCTGCTCAGCGCCAAGCCGCCGCCCAGCGCAGCTGTCAGATTCAGCATCACGTCGGTCGACGTGTAGCTCAGGTTGGTCTGGAACCCGCCCGGCAGGCCGGCCGTGCTGAATGTCCCGAAGGTCCCCGTCCGACCACCCGTCGCCGACAGCAACGTGTACGTGCGCGCAGAATAGGTGCCGCGGGCAAAGCTCGCCCGCAACGTGCCTGCCAGTGTCGCCGTGCCGCTGACGTTGGTTCGGTCGACCGCACCGGGCGAGGCCTCCACCGCATAGGTGGAGCCCGCGCCGAAGGCGAGGTTGCCGTTCACGGTGAGGGTCCCGATCGAGTTGCCCGGCGACAGCGTCCCGCCACCGTGGATCTGCGTCGTCCCCACCGTCCCCGTGCCGCCCAGCGTGCCGCCATCATTGACTATGGTCAGAACCGACGCCGAGTTCGAGCCGTTCACCCCCAGTGCACCCGCGTTCACCGTCGTGCTGCCCGTGTAACTATTCACCCCTGACAGCACTAGGGTCCCCGTGCCCGTCTTCACAAGAGACCCGCCTGTACCGCCGACGACACCTCCGTCCTCGATGCTCCCGGAGACGGTCGTTGACTGGTTGTTCGAACCCACAGTCAGCGACTTGCTCCCCAACAAGTATCGACCATCACCCGCGATCGATCCCGCCGTCAGGCCACCGGAGGACAATGGTGAAATATCGAACTGCCCGGTTCCGCTGGTCGTGACGGTCGCGCTGCCGGCCGTGCTGGAATCCGCAAAGTAAGTGTTTCCGCCACTGCTTGTCGTGAGGGTCGCGCTGCCGGCCGTAGTGGAATCCGCAAAGATAGTGTTTCCGCCACTGTTTGTTGTGACGGTCGCGCTGCCGGCCGTGCTGGAATCCGCAAAGTATGTGTAGCCGCCACGGTTTGTCGTGATCGCCGCAGCGCCGGCCGTGCTGGCAGAGTAGAACTTCGTCGCTCCCCCCTCGATGTTCGCGATCGCGGCGCCCCCCGCCGTGCTGGAATCCAAAAAGTTCGTGCTCCCGTTAAGTATGTTTGCGATCGTCGCGTTTGCGGCCGTGCTGGAACCGACGAAATTGATAGATCCATCGTTCGCGAAGACCGGGGCATACAGAGATGCGTTCTGTATGCCGGCGCCGGACAGGGTGAGATCTTGCCCGCGGAGCCAAAACAAATACGTCGGAGCATCGACTCTGAGACTGATCGCCTCGAGACCGGTGCCGGCGGAGAACAACAGCAACGTTCTGTTGGACGCCCCGAATGTCGCCGTGCCGGTGGGTACCGTGCCGGTAGACCAGTTCGCGCCGGTGTTGAAGTTGAAGCTGCCAGGCCTGAGGCGCCAAGTGGCGTCCTGCCCGAATGCCTGCGAGTCGATCCCGAAGAGAGACGACAGCGCGGTCGTCGCAAGCAACAAGGCAACACTGCGATTCTTATGGCACTTCATTGCGATGGTGCCGTCCCGGAGTTGGTAGGAATTGAGCGTAGATAGTTCATAAGAGCTCCCTCCCGGAAAGAGTTCACGCAGCCGAATGTCTCAAGAGCAATTGGTGACGGCCCGGCTCGTGTTCTACGGATAGTGCTGCAGGATGCGTAGAATAGGCCAAGCGTGCAATTGATTGCAGACAGGCGCTCTAGTGCAACCTGCCGGCCACACTTTGGAACCATCTCACAAGATGCTTCTGGCCTCGTTGAATGGCCTGTTTACGGGAAGCTGAAGGCCATTGAGATCGGTGATCAATGGCGCAACTCCGAGTCCAATCTCTCTGACTAAAGCGCAGGACCCAGTCGCCAAAGCTGGCGGTCGTGGCATCAGGCGTCGCGGCGGGGCTTTCTGGAGAGGCCGGGCGTGGCGCCGTTTGCGCAAGCGCGCTTCCCGCGAACACCGCAAAGAAAAGACTAATAATGGTGTGGGTCAGTTGCACAACGTTTCCTCAGCCTTTGGTCTTACTACCAAGCTGAAAAACAACTTGTCTCTTCGTTAATGCATCTCAACCCCGATAGCTGTAAACGCCAATCGGGCCCATAATGGTTCTACCGGCAGGATCCCGTGGAAACTCTTGCAAGGCACCGCCTGGCCGACTTCCATTCCCTTCGTCGCGCCCACCCTACGACTGCGGAAACGCCATCTCAGAGCTTTGTCTGGTTGAGCCTCGCGCTGTTGATCAGGAAGTAGGCGTACGTGAGCAGGCAGACGGCAAAGTAGATGAACATGAAATACTTACCGTTGAAGGCGGCTTGGCCGTGAATGCCCGTGAGGTCAAAAAATAGAAACGGCCGAGAAACCAATGAGTTAGGCGGCGTCGGCTAGCGGTTCGTTCGGTGTCCCGGTACAATTTCACGGACGGCCGACGCCGCCGTCGTTGAGGGTCGGGGCAGGGGGTGGTTATGGATTGGGCGCGCATCCTAGCCTACATGACGGGGACGGTGGACCAGGAGTTGCTGGGGCGGAACGAGTATTTGGCCGCCGAGAACCGCATCCTCAAGGCGCAACTGAAGGGTCGGCCGGATCTCTCGGACGCCGAGCGAGGCGCGCTGGGCTCGCAGCCTCCCGCAGCACCCCGCACCTCTACGCAGAGAGAGTTTGCTGGCAGGTCCTTTCCCTCCGCCATTACCTCGTCGCTAACTCTCGCTGGCGTCGATGGAGCGCCCGAAATCCTTTTGTATTCAAAGGGGTTTAGCGAAGTCGACCAAACCACGGAGACTGAACAGACACCGATTTTCGGTCTCTGAAGCCGTACCGTCTCTTTCTGACCGAACCTCGCACAAATTGGTTTGGATTCAAAAGACGTAGTGTTTCCGGTGCTTTTTCGGTTCGAGGGTGCGCCGGAGTTTTGATGGAGTCCGCCGCCAGGCAGTACAGTGAAAAACCCGAGGTG
>JBILYJ010000529.1:0-3903 GCA_044377795.1 Reyranella sp.
AGACGCATCGCTGCGCGATGCTCCTCAGGGTGAGGTTATCGGGCCCGTTCATAGCCTGTTGTTTTAGCTGCATTCATTTTCGGCCAGCCTCTCAGGATGAGGTTGGTGTTGGACAACGCGTGCTTCTATCACCGCAACGTCGGATCCAGCCGGTCGCGCAGCCAGTCGCCCAGCAGGCTGATCGACAGGGTCGTGAGCACGATCGTCGCGGCGGGCGCCAGCATGATCCACGGCGCGTGGCTGATGTATTCGCGGCCGTAGCCCACCATGTTGCCCAGCGACGCGAGTGGCGGCTGGACGCCGAGGCCCAGGAACGACAGGCCGCTCTCCAGCAGGATGATCTCGGGGAAGGTGAGCGTCATCGACACGATCAGGGTCGAGGCGATGTTGGGCAGGATGTGCAGGCCGTAGATGCGGCCGGGCCCGGCGCCGAGCTGGCGGATGGCGGCGGCATAGCCCTGCTCGTTGGCCGCGAGCGTGAGGCCGCGGGTGATGCGAGCGTACCGTTCCCAGGAATGGAAGCCCATCAGCGCGATGAACAGCGGCAGGCTGTTGCCGAGGAATGCCAGCACGGCGAGCGCGATGATCATGAAGGGCATGCTGGCCTGGAAGTCGATGGCCATCAGCACGACCTGCTCGACTCCCTTGCGGAAGTGCGCGGCGAGAATGCCCAGCGCCGTCCCGAGCGTCGCCGCGATGATCGTGCCGAAGAAGGCGATCAGCAGGCTCATGCGGATCGACATGATGAGCCGCGAGAGCACGTCACGGCCGAGCTCGTCGGTGCCCAGGAGATGGGCCCACGTGCCGCCCATCAGGACCGGCGGCGCGAGGCGTGCCTTGAGATCGAGGGCGGTGATGGAATAGGGCACGAGGAAATCCGCGCCCAGCGCCGTCACGACCATCAGCGCGAGCCAGGCGAGCGCCAGGGTGACCCCGAGCGGCAGCGTGAGGAGTCGGCGGCGGATGGCGGGTGCGGGGGCGCGTTCGGCGATGGCCATGCTGCTCGCCCTAATGTGCCGCAGCCGTGCCGCGGACGCGGGGATCGAGCCAGCCATAGGCGAGGTCGACGGTGAGGTTGGCCATCACCATCCAGGCCGCTATCACCATCAGGATGGCCTGCACGACCGCGAGGTCGCGGTTGGCCACGGCCGACACCAGCAGCCGGCCGACGCCCGGCCAGGAGAAGACGCTTTCGACGACGACGGCGCCGGCGACCAGGCTGCCCACCATGAAGCCGATGATGGTGACGGTGGGAATGGCGGCGTTGGGCAGCGCGTGGCGGGTCACGACGGCATGCCAGGTCACGCCCTTGGCCGAGGCGGCGCGGATATAGGGCTGGCCCAGCACTTCGAGCATGGCCGAGCGGGTGAAGCGCGCCATGATCGCAGCGCCCCCGGTGCCCAGGGTGATGATCGGCAGGATGGCGGAGGAAAGCCCGCTGTTGCCGCTGGCCGGGAGCCAGCCGAGCTGGACCGCGAACACCAGCACCAGCAGCAGGGCCAGCACGAAACTCGGCATGGTGAAGCCTGCGACCGAGGCCGCCATGGTCAGCCGGTCGGCCATCGAATTGCGGTGTAGCGCCGCGTAGATGCCGGCGGGAATCCCGAGGCCGATCTTGAGCGCCAGCGCCGGCATCGTGATGGCGAGGGTCGCCGGCACACGTTCCATCACGAGGTCGATGGCGGGTCTTCCGTCGCGCATCGACTTGCCGAAGTCGCCGGTGAGGGCGTGCCCTATGTAGGCGAGGTATTGTTCCCAGATCGGCTGGTTCAGCCCCCAGGATTCGCGGAACGCCGCGATCGCCTCGGGCGGTGCATCGACCGACAGGATGAGCAGCGCCGGATCGCCCGATAGCCGCAGCACTACGAAGGCGAAGGTCATCACGAACAGGATGGTGAGGCCCGCGCGCAGCAGGCGCGAGGTGGCGAACATCAACATCAGGCGGCGATCTGCAGGGCGGGCTCGTGGACGCGGTGACAGGCGACCAAGCGGCCGCCCGGCAGGGGCTGCAAGGTCGGCGCTTCGGCGCGGCACTGCGCGGTCGCGAAGGGGCAGCGCGTATGGAAGGCACAGCCGGAAGGCACGTTCACGGGATTGGGCGGGTCACCCTGCAACAGCAGGCGCTCGCGCTTCGGGCCGCCGCTGATATTCACGGTGGGAATCGCCGCCACCAGGGCGCGCGTGTAGGGATGAGCTGGTGCTGCAAACAGGCTCTCGGCCTCGCCCTGCTCGACGATGCGGCCGAGATACATGACGGCCACGTCGTGGCTCACCTGGCGCACGACCTTGAGATCGTGGCTGATGAACAGATAGGCAATGCCCCGCCGCTCCTGCAGGTCGAGCAGGAGGTTAACGACCTGCGCCTGGATGGAGACGTCGAGCGACGAGATCGGCTCGTCGCAGACGAGCAGGTCCGGGTCCGTCATCAGGGCGCGCGCCAGCACCACACGCTGGCGCTGACCGCCCGACAGTTCGTGCGGATAGCGTTCGTACTGATGCGGCTGCAGGCCGACCGACTCCATCGCCGCCCGCGCGCGCTCGCGGCGCTCGGCCGGGGAGGCCTGCTCATGGATGGCGAGCGGCTCCTCGATCTGCGTGCCGATCGGCAGGCGGCGATCGAGGGCGCCCAATGGATCCTGATAGACCATCTGAATGCGCCGGCGCAGGCCGCGCCACGCCGGCGTACCGATGGCCGGCAAGGGCTGTCCGCGATAGCGCACGGTGCCGGACGTGGGCGGTATCAATCCCAGCACGAGTTTGCCGGTCGTCGACTTGCCGCAGCCCGACTCGCCCACCAGACCCAACGTGCGACCCGGTTCGAGTGTCAGGGACACGCCGTCGACGGCGCGCAGCACAGCCTTTGGCGCAAAGAGACCCTGACCCGTGCGGACCTGGTAGTGGCGCCGAAGGTCGGTGGCCTGGAGGAGGGCGCTCATTCCGCGGCCTGCGGCAGCGACCATACGGAGTGGCCCGCTTCGATCTGGCGATGGCAGGCGGCCACATGACGGAAGCCGATCGTGCGCGAGGGTGGCGGCACGGCGGCGCAGCGCGTCTCGGCGACGGGACAGCGCGGCGCGAAGCGGCAGCCCGCCGGAACGTTGCCCGGTTCCGGCACGGTGCCGGGAATGGCGGTGAGCCGGCGGCGCGGTCCGGTGAGGGCGGGCAGGGCCGCGAGCAGCCCTTGTGTGTAGGGATGGCGGGCGCCTCCGAACAGGTCGGCGCCCGGAGCCTCCTCGACGAGACGGCCGGCATACATCACGGCCACGCGGTCGACGTTCTCGGCGACGACGCCGAGATCGTGGCTGATCAGCACGAGCGCCATGCCGGTGTCGCGCCGAATGCCGCCCAGCAGCGCCAGGATCTGCGCCTGGATGGTGGCATCGAGCGCCGTCGTGGGCTCGTCGGCGACCAGCAGGTCGGGCTCGCCTGCAAGTGCCATGGCGATCATGACCCGCTGGTTAAGCCCGCCGGAAAGAAGATGCGGATAATCGGACAGGCGCCGGCGCGCGTCGGCGATGCCGACCTGGTCGAGCAGCCGCAGCGCCTCGGCCTCGGCGGCGCGTCCGGCGAGGCCACGATGCAGGCCCAGCGCCTCGATGAGCTGCCGGCCGATGCGATGCACCGGGTTGAGACAGCTCGACGGATCCTGGAAGATCATGGCGATGCGCTTGCCGCGCACCTGCTCGAGGTCGTTGCGGGCGGCCCCGACCAGTTCTCTCCCTTCAAGGCGGACCGAACCCGTCACGCGGGCCTTTGTCGGCAGCAGGCCAAGCGCGGCCAGCCAGGTCACGCTCTTGCCCGAGCCCGATTCGCCGACGATGCCCAGGGCTTCGCCAGGCGCGATCTCGAGGCTCACCCCGTCGACGGCGCGCGAGTCCCGTGCGCCGCCCGCGAAGTCGACGG
>JBILYJ010000081.1:0-14872 GCA_044377795.1 Reyranella sp.
GCCGCCAGCGAGAGTTCGAAGGTCATCAGCATCGGTATCGCGGGCGACACGGCCGTCGAGGCGAACGAGTCCTTCTCGGTGGCGCTATCCAATCCCGGCGCCGGCACCATCCTTGGCACCGCCTCGGCGACCGGCATCATCCGCAACGACGATGCGTTGCTGTCGATCGCGGCCACCAGCGCCAACAAGCGGGAAGGTCAGTCGGGCAGCACGGCGTTCACCTTCACCGTGACCCGCACCGGCGATCTGAGCGGCGACGCCAGCGCCCAGTGGGCCGTCACCGGCGCCGCCGTCAACGGCGCCGACTTCATGGGCGGCTTGTTGCCGACCGGCACGGTGAGCTTCGCCGCCGGCGAGAGTTCGAAGGTCGTCAGCATCAACGTCGCGGGCGACAACGCCGTCGAGGCGCATGAGACCTTCTGGGTGCAGCTGTCCAATCCCGGCGCCGGCGCCAGCCTCGGCACCGCCTCGGCGAAGGGCATCATCCGCAACGACGATTCGTCGCTGTCGATCGCCGCCACCAGCGCCGACAAGCCGGAAGGCGATGGCGGCGCCACGGCCCACACCTTCACCGTCACCCGCACCGGCGACCTGAGCGGCACCGCCAGCGCGCACTGGGCCGTCACCGGCGCCGCCGTCAACGGCGCCGACTTCATGGGGGGCGAGTTGCCGGCCGGCACGGTGAGCTTCGCCGCCGGCGAGAGCTCGAAGGTCATCAGCTTCAACGTCGCCGGCGACACGGCCCTCGAGTCGAACGAAGCCTTCTCGGTGACGCTGTCCAATCCCGGCGCCGGCACCAGCCTCGGCACCGCCTCGGCGAATGGCGTCATCCGCAACGACGATGCCTCGCTGTCGATCGCCGCCATCAGCGCCGACAAGCCCGAAGACGATCTGGGCGTCACGCCCTTCACCTTCACCGTCACCCGCGCCGGCGACCTGAGCGGCGCCGCCAGCGTCAGCTGGGCCGTATCCGGGACCGAGGTCCTCGATTCCGATTTCATCCCGTTCGATGAACTTCTGGATTACGCCGAGCAGATTTCCGTGGACGCCTCCTACATCGGTTCCTTCTTTCCCCAGATCCCCTCCGATACCGAAACCTCCCTGCCGGCCTTCTCCCTCTTCGGCGGCGTGATGCCGTCCGGCAGCGTGAGCTTCGCCGCCGGCGAGACCAACAAGACCGTCACGGTCTGGGTCCTCGGAGAGATCCTGGTGGAACGAGACGAGAGTTTCCTGGTCACCTTGTCGAATGCCAGCGAGGGAGCCGTCATCGATACCGCGTCGGCCGTCGGAACCATTCGCAACGACGACAGTGCCTACACGGTCGAGTCCTTCTCGAGCCTCGTCATGGGCCCGGACCTCCTGGGCTGGTCCTGACGGGCAGCCCTGGTTTCGACCGCGCGGTAACGCGCGCGGCACTCAGCTGAAACAGCGTCGACAAGATGCGGGGCGCGCTGTCCCGGCGCGTACCCCGCCCGCGATCGTGGCCGACCATGACGTGATGTCTGGCCAGCCACGACAGGCAGCGCCCGAGGCTCCCCGGTCAGACGAACAGATCGACCCCGAACGCATTCAAATTGGTCGCGTTATCGAGGCGAAGGACGAGGTCGTCACCTGACTGGTAGCCCGCCAGCCCGTTCTGGTCGACCACCAGGAAGGTGGCGCCCTGCAGGGCGAAGGTCGTGGGCGTGAACAAAGCGGCCGTATGGGCGTCGAGGACACCGTTCATGGCGGTGGCGAGGTTGTTGTCAAAGTTCAGAACGCCCAGCTTTCCGCTGTTCACGGTTGCGACCGACGTGATCGCCCCCGCGACGTCGAGCAAGTCCGTTGCGAAATCGAAGCCCTTGACCGTGTCATAGTTCAGGCTCGTCGACTGGTTTGCGTCGGTGTAGGCGATCGTATCGATCCCTGTCCCCGCCACGACCAGATCCGCCTTGCTGCCGCCGGTGAAGTTGGTGGAGGCAGCTCCACCGCCCAGCAACTTGAAGCTTCCGTCGGTTTCCTGCGAGCCATCGAATACAAAGGAATCCGAGGCACCAAGGTCACGGGCCGATACGGTCAGCACCTGTCCGGCACCGACATTGGCGTCGGAAAGAGTGAAATCGTAGTCGAAGCCTTTGCGCAGTATCAGCGACTCGACATTGGTCAAAGTGCCGGAATTCAAGGTCAGCCCGGTGCCGTAGTCGCCCGCCAGCACAAGCTTGTCGTAACCAGCACCGCCGTCGATCTTGTCTTCAGCCCCCAGTGTCTGCCGCGCGAAGGACAGAACGTCATCGCCGGCTGTACCAGCCAGGGTCACGGCGTCCGTCGCGGTGAGCGCTATCTTGCCCAGTGCGTTGAACTGGGCGAGGCCGAGCGTCAAAGTGCCATTGCTTGCGTCGATCGCATCGACGCCCATCGCGGCCATCTCGGCGATCTGGGCCGGCGTCAGGGCCTGGATCCGCACGCTGGCGTCGTGCAGCACCACCTGATCGAACGCGGTCAGGGCGACGGGGCCGAGCGCCTGGAGCTCGGCGACGCTGAGCGACAGGAGACCGTCGGTGGCGTCGAGACGGTCGATGCCGCGGGCGGCCAGCTGGGCGAACGCGGCTGGCGTGAGGGTCGCGAGATTGGCGCCCGTATCGGCCAGGGTCACGGCATCGGTCGCGGTGAGCGCGATCTTGCCGAGGGCTTTGAACTGGTCGAGGCCGAGCGTCAGCTTGTCGTTGCTTGCGTCGATGGCATCGACGCCCCTCGCCGCCATCTCGGCGATCTGGGCCGGTGTCAGGGCCTGGATCCGCGTGCTGTAGTCGAGCAGCACGACCTGATCGCCCGCGGTCAGGGCGACGGGGCCGAGCGCCTGGAGCTCGGCGATGCTGAGCGACAGCAGACCGTCGGTGGCGTCGAGACGATCGATGCCGCGGGCGGCCAGCTGGGCGAAGGCGGCAGGCGTGAGGGCGGCGAGATTGGCGCCGGTGTCGGCCAGGGTCACGGCATCGGTCGCGGTGAGCGCGATCTTGCCGAGTGCAGAGAACTGGGCGACCGAGAGCGTCAGCTTGCCGTTGCTTGCGTCGATCGCATCGACGCCCATCGCGGCCATCTGGGTGATCTGGGCCGGCGTCAGGGCCTGGATCCGCGCGCTGACGTCATACAGCACGACCTGGTCGGCCGCAGTCAGGGCAACCGAACCGAGCGCCTGGAGCTCGGCGACGCTGAGCGACAACTGACCGTCGGTGGCGTCGAGACGGTCGATGCCGCGGGCGGCCAGCTGGGCGAACGCGGCAGGCGTGAGGGCGGCGAGATTGGCGCCGGTGTCGGCCAGGGTCACGACGAGGCCGGGTGCGATCGACGAGAAGGTGCCGAGTTGGGCCACGTTCAGCCGAACAGAGCCCGCGCCCACGAGATTGACGGCCTCGACGCCGCTCAACGCCGGCAGGCCCGAGGTGAAATCGGCAACGCCGCTCACCACCACAGTGACGGTATCGCTGCCGGCGGCCAGGTTGATCTCCGAGAAGCGGGCGAACTGGGCAGCGGTCACCGTCAGCCTGTCCGCGCCCGCCGACCCGAGGGCGGTCAACGTCTCGATTCCGCTGAGCGCGGGGCGCTGGCTCGAGGTCGCGTCGACCATTCCGGCGAGGACGACCTTGACCGAGTCGTTGCCCGCACCGCCGTCGATCACATCGAGGGACAGGAACTGGCTGGCCGAGAGGGTGATCTGGTCGTTGCCTTCGCCGCCCTGGATCTTCTCGATGCCAATAAGGAAGGCACCGCTGAAATCCGCATTGGCCCCGCCGACCAGCGAGATCGTGTCCACGCCGGTGCCGCCACTATAGATTTCGCCTGCCTCGACGTCGCCGCTTCGCACCTTGAACATATCCGCGCCGGCATCACCGGAAAGGACGTCGAGCCCCTTGCCGCCGTCGACCTGATCGTCGCCGGCGCCGCCGGCGATCGTGTCGTCTGCAGCGCCGCCGCTCAGAACGTCCTTGCCGGCTCCGCCGCCCAGCATGTCGTTGGTGTCGCTCCCGACGATCGAATCGTCGCCAGACGTCCCGTTGTCGACGCGACCGAAGACGACATTGCTGCGCACGCCGAGATTCTCGATGCGCTCGTCCATGGTGGACGGGGTATCAGCCTTGTCATAGGCCGTGTCGGGCGTGCCGTGGCGATCCTGCAGGAAGTCCTGGAAGGCCTTCTGCTCGCCCAGGACCGTAGCCAATGTCTGGCCCACCGTCTGCATCGTTGCCAGTGCCGTGAGGTCGAGTGCCGGATCGACAGCGGCCGACACCGTGCCATCGGTCAGCAGATAGCGGAAGTTCGTCGCGTTGGCCTTGATCGGGTAGCCGTCACCGCCGTTGGCCGTGAAGTTCAGCGCCGTCACGCTGATCGTCGCGGGAGCGCCGGCCGCGGCGCTGCCGCCCTTCCACACCGGGGCGAGGATATTGCCGTCGAGATCGACCAGGGCGATGTCGGTGACCCTCTGTCCGGCGGGCTTGGTCGCATCGAAGGCCACCCGCACCCCGCCCAGTTGGGCATAGCCGCCGTTGCCCGCAGCCAGGGTGACGCCGTACTCGAGGATGTTCTTCAGTCCCTGAGCGGTCGTATCGAAAACCATCAGCTTGTTGTCGAAGCGCAGCGCATTCTCGATATCGAGCTGGGAGATGGCCCCGGCCAGCTTGCCGACGCCGGGGTTGGCGATGGGCGCGATCTTGGCGCCATCCTCGTCGATCGAGCCGATCGAGGCGCGGATGCCGCCGCCGTTCTTCAGCGAGACCATATAGGTGGCGCCGGTGGCTTCCTGCCCCTTCCACAGGTTGGCGTCGGCGGTGATGTCGCCGAGATTGACTTCCTGGGCCCGGCCGAACACCCGGTCGCCTTCGAGATAGACCTTGGTGTAGCCGAAGACCGTGCCGTCCTTGGCAGCGATGACACTGTCGATGCCGTCGACGATGGCCTGCACCGTGCTGCCGATGGTGCTGGAAGCGATGATCTGATCGGCCGTCTGGGTGCTGCCGTAGGCGGCTTGCAGGGTAGCCTCTGTCGAGGCGTAGGCACCGTTGATCGAGCTGTCGAGAGTGCCCGGGACGACGTGGCCGTTGGCATCGAACTCCACGACCAGGCGCCCCAGATAGCTGTACTCGGTGTCGGTCGTGACGATCAGCGAGACTTGGCCGTCGAGACCGGTCGTCGCGATAGGATAGGTCTCGCCGGCATAGGGCGTCGCATCGTGTCCGTTGAAGCCGGCCAGCACGTCATTGTCGTCGGCCAGACGCTCGTGTCCACCGCCGGTGACCCACACGTCGACGCCGCTGACCAGGCTGGCCACGGCCTTGGTACGCTGGATATCGTCGAGCTGATCGATCTCGATGATCTTGTTGATGCCCATGGCGCTGAGCGCGTCGACAGCCGCCTGGATCTTGGCCGCGGCCTCCTGCAGGTCATTCGCGTCCACGGCCAGCGGGTTGTCGTCGGTGGGCTTCGTCCCGTTGGGGCTGGTCTTGGTCAGCAGCTCGAAGGTCGTCGATCCGACGATGCCGACCTTCTCCCCGTTCATGGTGACGACCGAATAGGGCGCGATCTTGCCCTTGATCGCGGAGGCTTCCTGGCCGGCGAAGCTGTTGGCCGCGCTTCCGCCCAAGGTCTTGTCAGCCAGTCCGCGCAGGGAATTATCGGCGCTGAAGTCGAGATTGGCGGTGATCAGCGGGAACTGTGCGCCAACCCAGGCGCCGCTGCCGGCGAGCGCGCCCTGCAGTACCGGCGAACCCAGATCGAATTCATGGTTGCCCAGCGCCGAGGCGTCTGTGCCGAAAGCATTCATGATCGCGATGTCGGGCCGGCCGAGGGCCGTCGAGCCGATGCCCGGGATCGCATTCATCGACGGGTCGGCGCCGCCGACCAGCCAGGGGCCGGGGATGAAGCTGTCGCCTTCGCCCAGCACGAGGGTGTTGGCGTACTGGTCGTCGAAGCGGTCGATCAGCGCGCCCATGATGGGGGCGGTCTCGACGCCCAGCAGGCCGCTTTCGCCGTAATAGTGGAGGATCTGGAGCTTGAAGGGTTGGGCCACTTCAAACACCGACAGGTTGGTGCTGACCTCGTTGGTCGACACGAACAGCATCTTGCCCGTGGGCGAGTCGGCCGCCGGAATGAACAGGCCGCCTTCGGGGTTCAGGTCGCCATCGTGCCGAAGGGCGCCGGTATAGGTGACGTGGGTGGGATCCGTGACGTCGAAGGCCAGCGTCAGGTGGGAACGCTCCAGGCCGACGAATGCATAGTTGCGCCCGCCGATCGTGGCGACCGTGACGCCTTCCGGCTCGGGCCCCTTGTTGTCGCTGCGCGTGTCGTCGAGCAGCGCGGGGAACTCGGAGGCGACGATGCGCTCGATGGCGTCGCCGCTGTCGAACACCTGGTTGCCGTTCGAATCGAGAATCGTGAAGGAGCGGCCGCCGTACATCAGGATCTGGTCGATGTCGCCGTCACCGTCGGTATCGCCGCGCAGGCCAGGCGCATTCGACACGGTGAGCCGCCCGAGCTGGGCGTTGGCCTTCAGGGCCGCCTCGTTGGGGAACAGCGCATTGTCGAGGTCATAGGCGGCATTGCTGACGCGGATGGTCTCGTCGCTGGCGAGGAAGTCGTCGCGATCGTCGCCCTCGTTGGCGGTCACATAGTAGGTCTGGCCACCCGACGCGTAGCTGGAGATGCCGTCGGGCATGTACAGGCCCTTCACCGGCAGGCCGGTCTGCAGGTTGGTCAGGGTCGTGTTGGCCGGCCCGTCGCGGTCGCTCGGGTCCATTGCCAGGCTGCTGAAGTCCTTGGTGCCCAGGGGCACGATGGAGGTGAAGGTCGCGGTGGCGATGTCGAGAATGGCGACGGCGTTGGCCTCCTGCAGCGTCACCATCGCCTTGGTGCCATCGGGCGATACGGCGATGTATTCCGGCTCGACGTCCTCGGCCACGGTCTTGCCGGCCCAGATGCGGACGCCCTGGGCCCGCAGCGCGTCTTCCTGTCCGTTGAAAGCCGTGAAATCGGCGGTCTGCACAGTGGCCGCCGCCACGCCGCCCGACAGATCGATGATCGACACCGACCCGTTCCCGCCAAAATTGCCGTCCGACACGACTTCGGCCTCGTTGGCGACGAGCACCTTCATCCCATTGGGCGTAAAGGTCACCATGTCGGGCAAGGCCCCGACGGCAAGCGACTTGAGAATGTTCCCCGTGGCGGCATCGAGCAGCACGACCGTGCCGGCATTCGACTTGACCTGATCGGATATGGATACCGCGACAATGCCGTTCTTGACCGCCACGCTGGTCACGTCGCCGCCGGTTGCGCTCAGCGTGGCGATCGCGATCGTGGAGGCCAGCGATGGCGCCGCCGGATCGCTGAGACTGACGATTTGCAGCCCGGTGTTGGACGTCACGAACAGTTGCTTGCTGGCCGCGTCGTAGGCGGAGATCTCGGCACCCGAAAGCGTCAACGAGCCGAGCGAAGCGAACGCCAGATCGTGGCTGGCCGTGATGCTCATGGTCATGTCTCTATCTCCCCGCTGGCGTCTGCGCCCATTGCTGGCGGCGAGAGGTAGCTGGCGGTTCTAACGCTACGGCGACACTCCAATGCCAATCGTGTGACAGCGTGCGGTCGTTGGGGATTGGCTTGCGCTCCGGGCCGGTCACCGAAATGACATGCCGGCCTCACGAGACGGCAACGAGACTGTTGCAATGGGAAGGGAGTGTCCGCCTCCCGCTCCCCGGTCGTATCAGGGCAGAACCATCAGGCGTTGGCCCATCCGGATCTTCGCGCCGTCGGCGATGCCCTCGCACAGGCGGAAGCCGCGTGGCGCGAAGACGATGATCGTGGACCCGTGCTCGAACCAGCCCAGCTCGTCGCCCCGTCGAACGCGCGTGGAACAGGCAATCTCGGCCGCACCGCGATAGTTCATGTTCATCACGACATCGAGGAAGTGCAGGCGGATGCCGGCGACCAGGATCGCCGCGACCGGCACCAGCGTCACGGGATGGCCGCCCGCGGCGAGGCGAAGCCGCAGCACGGCGCGCTCGTTGCGGCAGAACAGGCGCTCGACCCGCTTCAGCGCGATCGGGTTCACGTTCCAGGTGTCGCCCGAAACGTAGGTCACGCGCTCGACCGTCGCGTCGTGCGGCGCATGGAAGCGATGGTACATGCTCGAGGTGAGGCGCAGCGTGACATAGGTGCCGTCGCGATAGGTTTCGACCAGGCCCGGGTCGATCAGCAGATCCTCGAGCCGGTAGGGAAAGCCCTTGGCCTGGAACAGCTCGGTCCCCCGAACGGTGCCGCACGCACCGACAATCCCGTCGCAGGGACTGACCAGCATCGAGGGATCGGCGTCGAGCGGCCGGGCACCGGCGCGCAGCTCGCGCGTGAAGCAGTCGCGCAGGCTTCTGAAGGTCTTCTTCTTCGACTCGGCGAGGTCGAGATCGGCGAACAGGCGCCAGACCGCGATCGAGGCGCGCGCCAGGGCCGGGCTCTCGATGCGGCTGAACCAGCCCATCCAGCGCGTCACGAGCCGGCGCGGAATGCGGTTGGTCAGCAGGAAATTGACGTCCTCCTGCTGGAGGACCTTCAGCACTTGCGAATGAACGCTTTTGGCCACGTCGAAAACTCCGGGGAAACTGGATGATGAACCTGATGGATGGCGAGACTTTCGCGGCGCTGGTGGCCGGGGGGCTGGCGTTGTTCCTGTTGGCACCCAGGGTGCGCAACCGCCTGATGCTCTCGCGGGCCAAGCACCGGTCCCTCGCCGGCCATGCGCGGATGTCGCGGAGGATCGCCGGGCTGGTCCCGCGCTACGTCTATGAAGGCGACCTGTTCTTCCGCGCCGACGATGCAAGCGAGACAATCGCGGCCCGCCGCAGGACGGGCTTCAACGCGCTGGCGGAGACCTTGCGCTCGGGTAACGGGCGGACGCTGCGCCTGACCTCGCAGGCGACGCGCCACATCTCCGACCTGCAGTTCACCGAAAGCTACCGGGTCCCCTTCCAGTTCAGTCCCCGCGTCCGGGCGGCACTGCCCGCCGGCGCCTTCGTGGCCTCGTCCGAGGGCGTCCAGGTCACCGACCTCGACGGCACGGCGCGCTACGACCTGAGCGGCTCCTACGGCGTCAACCTGCTGGGCTACGACTTCTACAAGGGCTGCATGGAGCGCGGCGCCCGCCGTGTCGCCGAACTGGGCCCCGTCCTTGGGGCCTATCCGGATCTCGTCGCCGACAATGCCGAGCGGCTCGCCCGCATCTCCGGCAAGCCGGAAGTGTCGTTCCACATGTCGGGCACGGAAGCGGTGATGCAGGCCGTGCGGCTGGCGCGCTATCACACCGGCCGCTCCCACCTCGTGCGCTTCTGCGGCGCCTACAACGGCTGGTGGGGCGACGTGCAGCCCGGCGTGGGCAATCCGGTGGCGGCGCACGACACCTACACGCTGGCGGATCTCTCGGAGAAGAGCCTCGCCGTCCTGCGCCGCCGCACCGACATCGCCTGCGTGCTGGTCAACCCGATCCAGGCCATGCACCCCAACCAGGGCGCGCCGGCGGATTCCACGCTGATGGCCAGCCGGCCCGACCGCGGCGTCAGCCGGGAAACCTACGCCGCCTGGCTGAAGGCCCTGCGCCAGGTCTGCACCGAGCGTGGCATCGTTCTCATCCTCGACGAGGTCTTCGTCGGCTTCCGGCTGGCGCCCGGGGGCGCCCAGGAATACTTCGGCATCGAGGCCGACCTCGTGACCTACGGCAAGACGGTGGGCGGCGGGCTTCCGATCGGCGTCGTGTGCGGCGACCACCGCCTGATGAAGCGGTTCCGCGACGACCGGCCGGCCGACATCTGCTTTGCGCGCGGCACGTTCAACGCCCATCCCTACGTGATGGGGGCGATGAACGAGTTCCTGCTCCATCTCGAGTCGCCCGAAATGAAGCGGGTCTATCGCGAGCTCGACGAGACCTGGGATCGCCGGGCTGCCGAGCTCAACCGCCGGCTGGCCGAGCGGCGGCTGCCGGTGCGCATCGGGCACCTCTCGTCCATCTGGACGGTCTGCTACCCGACGGCCTCGCGCTACAATTGGATGTTCCAGTACTACCTCAAGGCCCATGGCCTTGCCCTCAGCTGGGTCGGCACGGGGCGCCTGATCTTCAGCCTGAACTTCACCGAGGAGCAGTTCCAGGCGGTGGCCGACCGCTTCGTCGCGGCGGCCGAAGCGATGCAGCGCGACGGCTGGTGGGAGCCGGGGGCGCTGGCCACCGACCGGGCGATCAAGCGGCGCATCCTGCGCGAGATGGCGTCGCACCTGTTCGGCTTTCCGGGACGGGGACGCAAGGCCCGCCTGGCCGCGCCGCGTCCCCTAGACGCCGCCCTTTGAGGCCGGGGCGACGGCGTCCTCGACGACGGTCGAGGGCAGCTCGGGAATGACCTCGGGCAGGATCTGGTCGGGCAGGATGGGAGCCGCCACGGTCTCCGGCGTGTGGCGACTGTGCCGGCCGGTCAGGAGTTCCCACGGCGCGCGGTGATACAGCTTGATGTCGTGGAACGGATCGGTCGCGATCTTCGTCACCCAGACCAGGCCGGTGGTCAGGTCCTTGGTCACGACCAGCTGAAGGGCGCGGAAGGCGATCCCGGCCAGCCCGACGACCAGCCACAGCTCGCCCACATGCGTCACGAATTCGGTCCAGTCGGCGTGCGGCGTGAAGACGCCCAACAGGGTCGGGTCGGCCACCAGCAGGAGCGGCGACGCCGCCCAGATCGCCAGCAGCACCAGCTTGCGCTGGATGTTGTAGCCGACCTTGATCTCCTCCTTGTACTCGTCGGTCGCCTGGTTGACGGTGTCGTAGCCGCGCGGCTCGAAGAACAGGTGGCCGATCTGGCGGGTCGTCATCGCGACCAGCCAGCCGATCAGGGCCGCCATGGCGGGATCGGTGAAGGCCACGACGTAGGCGAACAGGAAGCTGGTCGCGCTCAACAGGTGCAGCGACTGGTTGACCTTGCTGTGATGGTAGTAGCGATGGTCGTCCCATCGCTGGACCTTCAACTCGTGCAACAGTCCGGTCATGGCGTTTTCCTCTGTTCGGCGGGGTTTGGAGGGGGCGCTACAGGTTGACGACGAAGTATCCGAGGGCGGCCACGCCGATTGCGGTCGCGGCAATCGCCGCGAGCGGCACCAGCGGGTGAACGATGTTGAGACGACGGAACAGGTTGCACAGATAGCCCACGGCCTTCTGCGCCGGCGTGCGCGGGCTCTTCGAGTATTCCATGGCCGCCTTGACCACGTAGAAGACGGCGGTGTTGGCCGCCAGCGCGAACCGGCCGCGGGCGCCGGCACCCGGGACGGTCACGAGGTAGTTGCACTTGAGCAGGATGCGCTGCGGCGCGCCTTGCGTGTAGCTGCCCTCGACCCAGTGCAGCTCGCGATGGAAGTCGAGCAGGCCGAACTCGTAGGTGGTGAAGGCCTTCTCGACCCGGCTGTCGGCGAACACCACCTTGTAGCTCGCGTCGGACTGGAGGTAGATCAGGGCGCGCACGACCATGCTCGACGACAGGAAGCGCAGGTTGCCGTCGTAATGCTTGTCGAACAGGCCCTGGTCGCCACCGCGATCCTTGTTGTAGTGCGAGATGTAGAGTTCGTCGGTGTGCTTCATCGGCTCGAAGCCGCTGCCGGCCGGAACCTGCCCCACGATCAGCTCGCGGATGACCGGGCTGTCGCGCAGCCGGTCGATCAGGGCGACGATCTCGGCGGGAAGCGTCTCCACATACACGTGGCAGGAGGGCCGCTTGCCGAGCTCCTCGCGGAAATGATCCTCGACCCACCGGGACAGGCCGTCGATCAGGGCACGGTCTTCCGGCGTCTCGAAGCGGCCGATCGTGGCGGGAAACAGGGTGGAGACGGCGCCCCGCGTGGCGCCGGGGGCGGAGGAGTCGAGAATGTCGGTCACGAGGTTTCCTGCCTGAGGAGGCTCGAAGCGGTGTCGTTGCCCGCGGCGACCGTCGCGGTCGCCGCCGTGACCGCGAGGACGAGGAGTCCCGCCAGTCTTATGGCCGGCCGGCGGCGCGTTCCGGCCCGCTCCATCGCGAGCAAGGCAATGTTCAACCCGACATGAAGGGCGGCGAGCGGCCACCACTCTGCCCGGAATACCGGGTTGAGCAGCGTACCGCCGAAGGCCAGCACGTTTCCGACGATCATCGGGTGGGACATCAGGGAATAGGGAAACTCCGTGATCCGCCGCGCGGCCAGCCCGGCCAGCTCGTGGCCATAGTAGGTCCGGTCGATTCCCAGCACCGAGGCGGCACGGGCGTTGAGAAGAATGCCGAGGGCGATCACGCCGAGGGAAAGGAAGTCGGGCGGCGCCTGCAGGTAGACGAAGGCGAGGGCCGCGACCGACAGGGCCTTCAACAGCAAGGCGTCCCGCTTGAAGACGCGGAACGAGTCGACGCCCCAGGCGAAGGCGTACCAGTAGAGGCCGTAGTAGACGAAGCTGACGAGGTAGATTGCGACGGCCCGCTCACGGCCGATCGCGGCGCCGGCCAGCACCGCGGCGACGAACATCCAGCAGGCGAGAGACGACCTGTGCTGGTCGAAGATGCTACGACTCCGGGACACCACGCGAAAACCCATATGCCAGGCGTGTTGCCGGCCCATGAAGGAACGGCGTCGGTTCGTTGACCCGTGTCAGGCCGGTGGCAGAGGGCGCGCCTTGCCGCTGTGCTTTACCGGCTGATGCCGACCGAAGTTTTGGGCCTGCACCGCGAGCGGGGTGCGATAGGCGAGCTGGACACGGCTTGGGAAAGAAGGCCTCCGGCCGCCCCGAACTCACGCGATCCGGCACCGCTGCGAATCGTTTCGACTGTTTCGATCGTTAAGATTATTTCGACTATGTGCAGTGTGCCGCCCGGAACGGACCCGCCGGGCGCGTCTTCGCCATCGACGAAAGGACCGGCTTCGATCCGTTCCCGACCGACGCGGAGCGCTTCTTCTCCTTCTGGAGCGTGCAGTCGCGCGCCGAGGACGGCAAGGTCACCGAGGTGCAGGCGGGACGCGTCGCCGAACTGCGCGGCTGCTTCGCACTTCATTATTGCCGAAACGTGCACCCTGGCCAAAAATGGATTCGGCGGCAGGGAGACGCAGATGTTCCTCGGTCTTTGCTCACCGTGAACAGGATGCAGAGGTTCACCACTCAGGCGCGCTGCCTTCGACAGGCGAGCAGCCAGCCTGCGCTGATCCTTCGACGCCATTTGCAATGTCTTGGGGCTCTTGCATGAACATTCGACGCCGCAAACTCATCCTCTCGACCGGGCTCTCGCTTCTGCCCGCGGCGATCCTGCCCAGAACAGCGTTGACCCAGCAGACCTGGCCCGCGCGGCCTGTCCGCATTGTCGTAGGGTACGCACCGGGTGGCGTGAACGATCTGCTTGCGCGGCTGATAGGCCCCTTTCTTTCGGAGCGGCTGGGGCAGGCGTTCCCAGTTGAGAACCGGCCGGGCGCGGCGAGCAACATTGCCACGGAAACCGTCGCGCGCGCTGCCCCGGACGGGTACACGCTGTTGCTTGTCGGCTCGGCCAACGCGATCAACACGACGTTGTACGACAAGCTTAGCTTCGACTTTGCCAAGGATATTTCGCCGGTCGCCTCGCTCTGCAGCGTGCCGATTGCGCTATTGGTCAATCCCGCGGTCTCTGCCCGTACACTTCCCGAGCTGATCGCTTATGCGAAGGCCAATCCGGGGAAACTCAGCATGGCTTCACCGGGGAACGGCAGCCCGCAGCACCTTGCCGGCGAGCTGTTCAAGATGATGGCCGGTATCGACATGGTGCACATCCCCTATCGGGGAGGCGGCCCGGCGATGACCGACCTGCTGTCGGGTCAGGTGCAAGTGTCATTCGGCAGTGTCGCGTCGTCGATGCAATACATCCGCGGTGGCCAGTTGCGGGCATTGGGTGTCACCACGAACACACGGCTCGACGTGCTTCCGAACGTACCGGCTATCGCTGAGGTGCTGCCCGGCTACTTTGCCATTGGTTGGTATGGGCTCGGGGCGCCTGCTGGAACGCCGGGCGATGTCGTTACACGCCTCAATGAGGTCTCGAACGCTGCAATCGCCGACCCCAGGATCAAGGAACGATTGCTCGACCTAGGGGCAACACCGTTGCCGGGTTCTCCTGCCGACTTTGGCAAGCTGATCGCTGATGAAACCGAGCGCTGGGCCAAGGTCGTCAAGTTCTCCGGCGCCAAGCCCAATTGAGTCGAGGGTATGGTGGAGAACCGAGCAGATGACTTGGCCGTTCTGCGCGCAGGCGTTCGAATTCCAGCCGCGAGTGTTACCGCGGCTAGGAACGCATCCGCAGCAACCCTCAAAACGCTGGAAAAGATGGTCCGAGACGGCATCCAATCCTTGACTTAACAAATTGAAATAACGTCACTTTTTATGATCCTTCTGTCATGATACCCGCATGGATACCCGCAATTCTCATCGCTGCCCTTGAAATCCGGCCAGACGCTCCACGGCGTCGGCCGGCCACTGCGGGACAGGCTCGGCCGCAGGTTTGTCCGCAGGTTCGGGCGCAAGGGCGGCTTTCGGGCTCACACGGCGCTTTCCGCCAGCTCTAACGGGCAATAATTGCCTCACGGTGCGGAGTCGGCCGACACAAGCCAATATCTGGGGGTATAGGCGGACGAAAAAAACCTCCCCGTGCGACCCCGCGCGGTTTGCGCTCCCCGCCGCTGCAGACTTCTTGATGGCCCCCGCAGGAGGAGCGGGATCGAGACGTTGACCGGGATCGCCCGCACCCTGCAGGCGCGAGGCGTCAGGACCCCGCGAGGCCGTACCGAGTGGCAGCCGGTGCAGGTGTAGAGATTGTTGGCGGCGTAATCTCGCGCAATCCCGTTGGGGCAG